>CAUJFM010000186.1 GCA_963169595.1 Bacteroidota bacterium
TGGCGATGGGGGAGTGAGCGCGGGGGCCGGCCGTGCAGGCGATCCGTCACCTTTGCCGGGCAACGGTCCGGGCACAGCGATCGTCAGTGCCTTCCATGCCTACTGGAACGTGAACGTGCTCACGAACGCATACCGTTACTACGCAGCCTCCTTCTCCGGCTTCAGCCGTGAGGTCTGGCTGCTCACGTTCGCCAGCTTTGTGAACCGCGCCGGCACCATGGTGGTGCCCTTCCTCTCGCTCTACCTCACCAAGGACATGGGCCTCACCCTGGAGGAGGTGGGCTGGATCATGAGCTGCTTCGGGGCGGGCTCGGTGGTGGGCTCCTGGGTCGGTGGGCGGCTCTCGGACCGCATCGGCTACAAGCCCGTGATGGTGGGCGCCTTGGTCACCTCGGGCCTCGCGTTCATCGGGCTGCAGTACGTGCGGGGCTTCCTGCCCTTCGGCTTGGCCGTTTTCGTGCTCATGGTGCTCAGCGATGCCTTCCGTCCGGCCATGTTCGTGGCCATCCGCGGCTATGCGCCTCCCGAGCAGCGCACGCGGGCCGTCACGCTCATCCGCCTGGCCATCAACCTGGGCTTCAGCCTGGGTCCGGCGCTCGGTGGCTTCATCATTGCGCATGGCGGCTTCAGCGGCCTCTTCTGGGTGGATGCTCTCACCTGCCTGGGTGGCGCGTTCATCCTGTGGACCGGCCTGCCGCGTGCGGAAGTCGGAACGGATGGCGCCTCCACGGACAGCCGGCCGGCCCTGTCGCCCTACCGCGACCGGCCCTACCTCTTCTTCCTGCTCATCATGGCCCTCATCACCATTCCCTTTCTGCAGTACTTCAGCAGCGTGCCGCTCTTTTACAGCCAGGTGCACGGGCTCAGCGAGGAGGCGATCGGGCTCATCCTGGGCAGCAATGGCCTGCTCATCTTCCTCACCGAGATGCCCCTGGTGCGCTACTGCGAGGACCGGCGCTTCGGCCTCCACACCATCCTGCGCGGCAGCGTGCTGCTCTTCGCGGCCAGCTTCGTGGTGCTCAACCTGGTGCCCACGGTGGCCTTCCTGTGGGTGGGCATGCTGTTCATGACGGTGGGGGAGATGCTCTGCTTCCCCTTCACCAACCGCATGGCCAACGAGCGTGCGGACCGCGGTCAGCCCGGTGCCTACATGGCGCTCTACACCATCTCGTGGAGCGTGGCGCACATCATCGGCCACAGCCTCGGCCTCAACCTCATCGCGTGGACCGGCTACGTGAACACCTGGTGGATCTTCACCGGCGTGCTGCTGGTGTGCGTGGGCATGCTGTATGTGTTGGAACGGATGATGCGCAAGGAGGCGAAAGGAGCCGCCTGAAGGCCCGCACCCCTCACGGTACGAAGAGGTCCCGCCCGTGTGGCGCCTGCATCCTACATTCGGTGTACATCCAACCAACACTCCTTCCCATGGTCGCTATTGTCATTGGAGCCGTTCTCCTGCTCGTGGTCCTCTACGCCATCGGCATCTACAACAAGCTCGTCAAGTTGAAGAACCTGGTGGCCGAGGCGTGGAGCGGCATCGACGTGCAGCTGAAGAAGCGCTATGACCTGATCCCGAACCTGGTGGAGACGGTGAAGGGCTATGCCGCCCATGAGAAGGAGACCTTCGAGAACGTCACGCGCGCGCGCACCGCCGCGCAGCAGGCCACCACCGTGGAGGCGCACCAGGCCGCCGAGAAACAGTTGAGCGGCGCGCTGATGAACCTGCTCGCCGTGGCCGAGCGCTACCCCGACCTGAAGGCCAACACCAACTTCCTGGAGCTGCAGGGCGCCTTGGCGCAGATCGAGGGCGACCTGGAGAAGTCGCGCCGCTACTACAACGGCACCGTGCGCGACCAGAACACGCTGATCGAGAGCTTCCCCAGCAACCTCATCGCGAACGGCTTCGGCTTCGCCAAGTCCGCCTTCTTCGAGCTTGAGAACGCCGCGGAGAAGCAGAACCCCCAAGTGAAGTTCTCCTGATCCCGGATCGTTTCCTTGTGGGGCGTTCACATCGCACACCCATCATGGACAACAGCATTCGAACGGTACATCGTCGTCGATCAGCAGTAGCCTGGCGGATACAGCGTGCGGTGGATGTCCACGATCCGCGCGGCCGCGTTCGCCTCGGCGGCTTGTGCTGCGTGCCTGTGCGAGGCGGACAGCGGCTTGGATCGTGGGCGCCTTTGGGCTCCACCTTATGGCGAAGCAAAAGGTGGAAAGGAGCATTGGTCTTGCTGGTCTCCGTGCTGCTTGGAGTCCCCCTCCACGGCCAGACCGAGAAGATCAATACCTGGCACACGGACCTCACCGTGGCGCCCGATGGCCAGCTCACCGTCACCGAGCAGATCAACGTGCATGTGGAGGGCATCGAATTCAAGCGTGGCATCGTGCGCCGCCTGCCCCAGCGCTACACCGACCACACCGGCCGCACGCACCGGGTGGAGTACGACCTGCAGGCCGTGCAGGTGTTCGGGGCCACCAGTCCCTACCACACCGCCACCGAGGGCGACGACTTCGTGGTGTATGTGGGCTCCGAGGGCAACCTGCTCGACCCCGGCGACTATCCCTACACGCTCACGTACACCACCAAGGGCCAGCTCGGCTTCTTCCCCGACTTCGACGAGATCTACTGGAACGTGAACGGCAACGGCTGGGCCTTTGCGGTGGACAGCATCTCGGCGCTCATCCACCTGCCCGCCGCGGCCCAGGTGATGAGGACCGCTTGCTACACCGGTGTGATGGGTTCCACCGAAAAGGTGTGCAACGCCACGGTCGTCGATGCCCACACCGTGCGCTTCACGGGCCGACCCCTGGACCTGTACGAAGGCCTCACCGTGGCCGTGGGCTTCCCCAAAGGCGTGGTGGCCGAACCGCCACCGCCCACCTTCTGGGAGCGGTACGCCGTGCCCCTGGTGGGCGGTTGCATCACGCTGTTGCTGCTCATCTACTACTTCTTCACGTGGGTCCGCTTCGGCCGCGATCCCGAGGCGCCTACGGTGATCCCGCTGTTCGAGCCGCCCGATGGCCTTTCGCCCGCCTCGGTGGCCATGGTGATGAAGGGGAGCGAGGACAACGACCACATCACGCCAGCCATGATCTCGCTGGCCGTGAAAGGCCACATCCGCATCGAGGAGGAGAAGGAAAAGGTGCTCGGGCTCTTCACCAGGCGCACCTACACCATCGTGAAGGGGAAGCCCGGCTCCGGCCTTCCCCGCGAGGAGCAGTCCCTCTTGGATAGCATGTTCAGCTCTGGCAGCGACCGGTACGAGATCGATGGCACTTACGACCCCAGCGTGCAGAGCATGGCCAGTACCTTCCGGGGCGCCCTGAACGGCCAGTGGCACGACTTCCTAAGCAAGGGCCGGAACTGGCACTTCTGGTGGGTCCCCATGCTCACCGCGTCCGTGTGCTTCATCTTCCTGATCGTGCTGCACACGCAATACCTGGGCGACAACGATGTGGTGTACATCGCGTCGTTCCTGGGGGCCAACCTGATCATCTTCCTGCTCTACGTGTACCTCATCCAGCGGCCCAGCGAAGAGAAACAGGCCCTGCGCTCCAGGCTGCGCGGCTTCAAGATGTACCTGAGCGCCGCAGAGGAGAAGCAGCTGCAGCACTTCAACCCGCCGGCCATGACGCCCGAGGTTTTTGAGAAGTATCTTCCTTACGCCATCGCCTTCGGGGTGGAGGAGGTCTGGGGCGAACGCTTCCAGTCCATGATCGAGAAGGCGCTGGTGGACCCCAGCTACCGCCCCGGCTGGTACAGCGGCCGCATCATGAACTATGGCGCGTTCTCGCGCAGCATGTCCTCCTCGTTCTCCAGCAGCGTCAACTTGGCCAGCACACCGCCCAGCAAGAGCGGTGGATCCGGTGGCGGCGGCTTCTCCGGCGGTGGCGGCGGTGGCGGCGGGGGAGGTGGGTGGTAGCGTAAGGTCGGCTGCGGCCCCGGGAACGGATGGAAGTCCGGTAGAATGCCCGACGGTCGCAGTGAGGGTTGGTTGACCGGCCTGGGCCCACCGACACCAGAACGAACTCCATTCATGAACCGTGCGCTGGCGACCGTTCGACTACCGAACGGTGATGGAGTTCCGGTCCAGCTCCACCAGCCCACCATCCTTCAACTGCTCGTAGAGCAGGTCCAAGTGGTGCATCACAAGCAAGATCAACTCCGTGTTGCGGATGTTGCCAGTGGCCCCAAAGAGCAGGCGCTTGGGAACACCCTTCACCTCGTAGGCTGCTATGAAGTCCGCGTCCTTGGTCACCACCACGGCGCCTTCCCGATCGGCGAACGCGATGATGGCCTCATCGGTGGTGCGATGCCCCTGGGGCAGCTCGGAGGCATGGATTGCCTTGTGGCGCGCTGCCTGAGCGCCGTTGCCAATTGGTGGGGAAGCTGGGTATCGATCAGCCAGATCACTGCGCTGCGCGATGGATCGACTTCACTTCGGTGACCTTGGCGGCGAAGGCCAGGCAGGCCAGGAGGTCATCGGGCTCCAGTTCAGGATGGTCGTGCATGATCTCCTGCGCGCTCATGCCGCTGGCCATCAGCTCCAGCACGTTCTGCACCGGCCACCGCATGCCGCGCACCACGGCCTTGCCATGGCAGATGTGCGGGTCGGTGGTGATGCGCGAAAGAAGGTCGGATGACTGGCTCATGTACCCAAAGGTAAAGAGCTGCGAAGCTGTTGCATAGCTTCAAACCGCATGAAGCTCTGGACTTGCCCCCTGAGCCCACGCTCGCCTGTGGCGAGCGCTCATCGAACAAGTTCTGGTGATCCGGCCCTACTTCCCCCACACCTCCACCAACCGGTCGATGTCCGCCATGTGGTTGTAGAAGGGGATGCCCTCCTGAATGCCCACACCGCCTCGAAGCGGTCCAGCGCGCAGTTGCCCACCGACAGCACGCGCCCAACTTCACTGTTGGCGACAACTACGGAAGCGGAGCTCCATTGCGCACGCTGTACCAGTTGCACAG
>CAUJFM010000187.1 GCA_963169595.1 Bacteroidota bacterium
CAACTTCACGCTCACCTACACCTATGGCACGGGGACCTGCGAGACCACCGATCAGATGAGCGTGAGCGTGGTGCCGGCCACGGCGATCAATGCCATGGCCTCGTTCAGCCGGTGCGCGGATGCGGCTCCTGTGCCGCTCACCGCCACACCGGCGGGCGGCACCTGGACCGGCAACGGGGTGAGCGGTCCGCCGTGGAGCTTCGATCCCGGTGCCGTGGCCGCGCAGGCGCACACCCTCACCTACACCTTTCAGAACGCCAACGGCTGTGTTTCTACCGCCACGGTGACCGCTACGGTGAACGCCCTGCCCGTGGTGAACGCGGGTGCGGACCTCGTGCTGTGCGACCAGCCCATTCCGGTGCCCTTGAGCGGGACCCCGGCAGGTGGTACCTGGACCAGCGGATGGATGACCATCACACCGGCGAACGAACTGCTGCCCGGAGGAGTAGGCACCGATGTGCTCACCTACACTTACGTGGATGCGAACGGTTGCATGGCCAGCGATCAGGTGACCGTGGATGTGCAGCCGGTGATCGAGCCGGCCTTTGCGGGCAACGACACCGCGGTGTGCGTGGGCAGTGGTCCGCTGCAGTTGACGGCCACCCCCGCCGGTGGAAGTTGGAGCGGCCCGCAGGTCACACCAGCGGGCAGTTTGTCCACCACATCGGCCGGAACGTACACCTTGACCTACTCGGTGGGCAGCGGCACTTGCCTGCTGCAGGACCAGGTGACGGTGCTGGTGAATGCGCTTCCGGTGGTGGATGCCGGGGATGATGTGGGCGTCTGTCTCGATGCGGGCCTGCAGGTGCTGGTGGCCACGCCGGCCGGCGGCACATGGAGCGGGACCGGAGTGGACCCGTCGAGCGGTGTGTTCGATCCCGCGCTCGCCCTACCTGGGGGGAACCCCGTAAGCTATGCCTACACCGACCCCACGACAGGGTGCAGCAACAGCGATGATGCGCTGGTGACGGTGCATCCCTTGCCGGTGGCCTCGTTCACTCATGCGCCGGTGGGCTGCGTGGGGGTGGGGACCGCCTTCACGAACACGAGCAATGGCGCCACGGCGGCGGAATGGGACTTCGGAGACGGGAACACCTCCATCGCGATCGCCCCAACGCACAGCTACGGTGCCACCGGCGTGTATACCGTGCGGCTCGTGGCCTTCAACGCGGCCGGTTGTTCGGACACCACCTTCAGCTCGGTGCAGGTGTGGGATCTGCCCCAGGCCGATCTCCAACTGGATGTGGACCAGGGCTGCGGACCGCTGACGGTGACCTTCGACAATGCCTCGGCAGGGGATGGGCTCACCTATGTCTGGGACTTTGGCGGACTGGGCAGCAGCACCGACCAATGGCCGGGCAGCTTCACCTTTCCCATGGACCCCCAGGATGCGATCGCCTACACCGTGTCGCTGACGGCCACCAATGTCTGCGGGTCCAACACCGAGAGCGCCCTCATCACCGTGCTGCCATCGCCCACCGCCGTGTTCGGCCCCAACGTGGACCTGCATTGTGCCTATGCGGATGTGCCCTTCGGGTCGGCGAGCTACGGCCTGCCGGACAGCTTCATCTGGGATTTCGGTGATGGCACCACGAGCACGGATCCCGGTCCGGTGGTGGAGCATGCCTACCTGGTGGATGAGGACGCCACCGTCTACTTCACCGTGACGCTGGTGGTGGCCAACCAGTGCGGAAGCGATACCGCCCAGCAGGTGATCGGCGTGGTGCCCAACGAGGTCACGGCCTTCTTCAACACCGATCCGGTGGTGGGCTGCGGTCCGCTCACGGTGGATATGACCAACTACAGCTCGGGCGACACCGCCTTGCTGTGGGACTTCGGTGATGGCAACTTCAGCATTGCGGAGAACCCCACCCACACCTTCGTGGATGCGGGAACCTACACGGTCGCGCTTTCCGCCTTCGGATGCGGGTTCGACCAGTACACCACCGAGGTCACCGTGCTGCCCTATCCTGAGGTGAGCTTCACCAGCGCGCCGGCCAGCGTTTGTGCAGGTGAACCGTTCACCTTCACCAACACCACCCCCAACAGCGCCGGGGTGCAATGGGACTTCGGGGATGGCACCGGGTCCGCGCTGTCCAACCCCACGCATGCATATGCCGCTGGAGGCACCTACAACGTGAGCCTCACGGTGACCACGGTGCCCGATGGGTGCACCGCCACCTTGGTCCAGCCGGTGGTGGTGGGCACCACGCCCGTGGCGGCGTTCACCCCGCAACCGGCCTCGGGCTGCATCGACCTGGAGGTGACCTTCCAGAACACGAGCCTCAACGCGGGTTTCCACACCTGGGACTTCGGCGATGGCAATGGGTCCGGTGCGGTTTCCCCCACGCACACCTACACCTCCGCCGGGACGTACACCGTGACCCTGATCGCGGAGAACCTGAACGGTTGCACCGACACCATCACCGCCGATGTGGTCGCCTTCCCCCTGCCCACGGCCGCGTTCACCCTTTCGGCCTACGCCAGTTGCACGGCGCCGGTGACGGTGCAGTCCGCCAATGGATCACAGGGCGCGGTGGGCTACAGCTGGGACCTGGGCAATGGATCGGTCTCTTCCCTCAATGCACCGGAGATCAGCTTCACCGAGCCGGGCACCTACACGGTGCAACTGACCGCGACCAACCAGTATGGTTGTCCGGACGTGGCGGTCCAGCAGTTCGTGGTGCACCCCACGCCGGTCGCTGGGTTCAGCGCAGCGCCGCAGCCGGCCTGTGCGCGCTATCCGGTGGAGTTCACGAACACCTCGCAGAACGCGCAGTCCTTCCAATGGACCTTCGGTGATGGGAGCTCATCCACCGCCGACATGCCGGCCCATGTGTATGATGAAGCGGGCAGCTACGGCGTAACGCTGATCGCCACGGGTGCAGGGGGCTGTGCCGATACCCTCGTGGTGCCGGCCGCTGTGCTGGTGAACCCCACGCCCCATGCCTCCTTCACCACGGATACCGTGCCTGGTGTGCGCTCGGCGATGCGGTTCTCCAACACCAGCCAGGGGGCCGTGGCCTATACCTGGGACTTTGGCGATGGGGAGGGCAGCAATGCCGTTCATCCCCTGCATCTGTATCCTGCGGATGGTGGTGGCTTCACCGTGTGCCTGGTGGCGGTGAACGAACTGGCCTGCCCGGACACGATCTGTTCCTTCATCGGTGTGCGCAGCGATCCCCAGGTCTTCGCGCCGAACGCCTTCACGCCGAACGGCGACGGCCGCAACGATGACTTCCGGCCCATCCTCAATGGCTATGCGGGTTGGAACTACACCTTCCTGGTCTTCGACCGCTGGGGGATGGAGATCTACCGCACCAGCGACCGCAATGCCGCCTGGGATGGTCGCGTGAACGGCCAGGAGCCGGTGGTGGACGTGTACGTGTGGAAGGTGGTGGTGGAGCGCGAAGGGGATGCGCGTGACCTCACCGGCCACGTTACCATCGTACACTGAGCTTTAGAGGCTGCTTCCGCAGTTGGAACAGTACTTGGCCTTCGCGTCGTGGTCCGTGTGACCGCATTGTTCACAGACGCGGTCCTTCGTCCGTCGGCCTTGTCGGGCTATCTCCACGCTCACAATGCCCGTGGGGATGGCGATGATGGCATAGCCCAGGATCATGATGGCCGATGCGATGGCCTGGCCCAGGGTGCTCTGCGGGGCGATGTCCCCATAGCCCACGGTGGTGAGGGTGACGATGGCCCAATAGATGCTCCGCGGGATGCTCGTGAAGCCGGCCTCGGGAGTTTCCACCACGAACATGATGGCGCCGAAGACCGTGACCAGGGCCAGCACCGCGAGCATGAAGACGATGATCCGATGACGGCTGGCGAGCAGGGCGAGCAACAGCAATCGCGCCTCGCGGACATAGTCGAGCAGGTTGAGGATGCGGAACACACGGGTGAGCCGCAGTGCACGCACCACGGCCAGCGATCCCGTACCGGGGAGGAACAGGCCGAGGTAGGAGGGGACGATGGCGAGCAGGTCCACCACGCCGTAGAAGCTCATGATGTACCGCAACGGCTGTGGGCTCACCCAAATGCGAACGAGGTACTCCACTGTGAAGAGGACGGTGATCGTCCATTCCCCGACGCGCAACCACGGGCCCCAGTCGGCTTCCACTTCCCGCACACTCTCGAGCATGACCAGTGCGGTGCTCAGCAGGATGAGGTAAAGTAGGATCACATCGAAGCGACGGCCCGCCCGCGTATCCGATCCGAAGATGATCCGGTGAAGGTGGTGCCTCAGGTCCTTCTTGTCCTCTGGATGATGCCCCATCCTACAAAGATGGCGACCCGGTCCCAGCTACCTTCGCCCCATGACATGGCAACGCGTGGACGAGGCCTTCATCACCCAGCTTCGGGCCGTGGTGACCAAGGGGGATGTGCTCCTGAACGAGGAGGACCGCCGGGCCTATGGCCAGGACGAGACCGAGGACCTGGTGCATCCGCCGGAGGTGGTGGTACGTGCCACCAGCACGGCCGAGGTGGCCGCCGTGGTGCGCCTGTGCGCCGCGCATCAGGTGCCCATCACGCCCATAGGCGGGCGCACGGGATTGAGCGGTGGCGCCTTGAGCGTGTTCGGCGGCGTGGGGCT
>CAUJFM010000188.1 GCA_963169595.1 Bacteroidota bacterium
ATGTCGGTTCGTCACATCCTGGGGCTGGAGAAGGTCCCAAGGGTTCGGCTGTTCGCCGATTAAAGTGGCACGTGAACTGGGTTCAGAACGTCGTGAGACAGTTCGGTCCCTATCTGTTGCGGGCGTTAGAAGTTTGAGGGGAGCTACCATTAGTACGAGAGGACCGTGGTGGACGAACCGCTAGTGTACCAGTTGTCCCGCCAGGGGCACCGCTGGGTAGCTATGTTCGGACGGGATAAGCGCTGAAAGCATCTAAGCACGAAGCCCACCTCAAGATGAGACTTCTTCTAAGGGTCGTGGAAGACTACCACGTTGATAGGCCACAGGTGTAAAGTCAGCAATGGCAAAGCCGAGTGGTACTAATTACCCGTCAACTTTCGATCCAACAGATCGCTCCTGGAATGATCCTCGGCTGTTTTGGTCGTGTCCAACAACAAGTCATAAGCTTATTCAAAGCTTTAGGTGACTATTGCGGTGAGGTCCACCTCTTCCCATTCCGAACAGAGAAGTTAAGCTCACCAGCGCAGATGGTACTGGGCCACAAGCCTGGGAGAGTATGTCGTCGCCGATCTGAGCCCCGTCCAGTAATGGTCGGGGCTCTTTTTTTATACCCTTGTCACTGGTCCGATACTTGCCATACCATCGCGCCATGCATCGTCTCCTTCTTTCCCTGGTCCTCGGGCAGCTCACCTTGCTGGGCAGCGGCCAGGTGCTCACCGGACAATTGGTCGGGGATCAGCTCAAGGGCACCCAGCAACTGTTCCTCTTGGTATCCCGCGGTGCCGATCATCGGTTCGTGACCGCGGCGAAGGTGGAGGCCGATGGCCGGTTCACCTTCACGGAGCGTTCCTTCCCACGGGGCTTTTACCAGCTGGCGCTGAACGACTCCGATCGGGTCGACATCATCCTGGACCCCCGCGAGCCGGTGGTGGATATCACCCTTTCGGGCAGCCCACTGCAGGAGCACATCGTGGTAAACACCTCTGCGGAGAACACCCGGCTGTGGCGGTACAAGCAGGTCAGTCGCCGAGCGCAGGAGGAACTTACCGCCATCAACGACCAGCGGGTGAAGGCATCGCCCTACGATCATGTGGTCCTGCGACGGCTGGACAGCGCCTCCGCCGCCGCGGTGGAGCGTAAACAGCGGGAGCTGGCGGCCCTTGTCGCCGAGGACCCGGACAGTTATTTCCGCAATGTGGTCAAGGCCGATGCCCGATTGATGTCCGCGCTGCATTCCGGCAATGGACCGAAGGCCATCCGAGACTCGGTGTATTGGACGGATGCCGGACTGGCCCGCAGCAACATCTATCCCAAGGCCATCATGGCCATCCTGCAAAGCGCCACACCGGCTACGGTTGACCAGCTGATCGCGGCGAGCGATTCGGTCCTGGCTTGGTCGGCACCGGAGCCCTACTGCTGGGAACTCTCGCGGGAGATCCTGGTGGAACTGTTCGTGCAGTACGGTCCCTCCGATGTGGTACAGTACCTCGTGGACCGGTATGTGATGGGCCCCGGTTCACGTGTTCCGCCGGACGAGACCCTGCTGGCCATGGTGGCCGAGCAGCTGAAGGTGGCGATCGGCGCGCCAGCCCCGGACGTCAAGCTCCCGCGACCGGGTGAACGCGACACGGTCCAGTTGAGCGCGGTATGGACCAGGAACCAGTACACCGTGCTCTTCTTCTACAGCAGCACCTGCGATCATTGCCATGCGCAGATGCCCGGTCTGTCCGACATCCATCGTGACCTGCGCAGCAAGGGCGTGGCCGTACTTGGGGTTGCGCTGGACCATGATCGCGCGGAGTTCGAGGCCAACATCCGGGAGCGGGCCCTGTCCTTCCCCTGTTACACCGAGCTGCAGGCTTGGGGTTCACCGGCCGCCAAGGCCTTCGCGATCAAGGCAACGCCGAGTTTCGTGGTGGTGGACAGGGCAGGCCGCATCGTGGCCAAGCCCTACGACCACGAGGAATTGCGCACCTTCCTCAGCGCGCGCCTGCGCTAAGCCGCATCAGAGCTTGAATGACCAGATGACGTGGCCGGAGGGCATCGTCATCTGCTGCGGCTCCTCCCTGAACAGACCATAGACCGTGGAGCCCGAACCGCTCATGGCCGCGTATACGGCGCCCATGGACAGCAACCGCGCCTTCAGCTCGCCTACAGCGGGATAGGCTTGGAACACATAGGACTCCATCACGTTCGGCACCAGCTCGCGCCACTCCTCCACAGGGTGCGCGGTCAACCGCTGGGCCAGATCGAGCAATTCGCCGGTGGGCACCGTGTTGCGGTAGACCTCGGGTGTGGGCACATGGATGCCGGGGTTCACCACGGTGAGCCACCATCCGGACAGATCGATGGCCACGGGACGGAGCAGTTCGCCGCGTCCCTGCGCGAGTTGGGGCGTTCCATTGAGGAAGAACGGACAGTCACTGCCGAGCGATGCGGCCATGGTGGCCAGTTCCTCCTGCGAATGGCCCAGTTTAAGCAGTCCGTCCAACAACAGCAGGGTGTGCGCCCCATCGCTGGAACCGCCCCCGAGGCCGGCGCCCATGGGGATCACCTTGTGCAGGTGCATCCGCAGCCCCGGAAGGCGGTGCCGTTCCTTGAGCAGGCCCCAGGCCTTCATGCACAGATCGCCGGACGCATCGCCCGGGACCGGCAGGCCGGACCGGGTGTACACCACTTCGCCTTCCGATATGGCCGGGTCCACCACCGCCTCCAGCGCATCCTGGAGGGGGATCGGCAGCATCACGCTCTCGATCTCGTGGTAGCCATCGGTCCGGCGGCGCACCACGTTCAGTCCCAGGTTGATCTTGGCCGGCGGAAAGACGATCATGGCGGGCCGAAGGTACTTCGGCCTCCCGTCAGCGCTTCCTTCTACCTTCGTGCACTGATCGGACAGTTATGCAGACCTATCTCGAGTTCGAGAAGCCCATCCAGCAGCTCATCGAGCAGATGGACAAGCTGAAGGAGGTGGCCGCCAGCGGCAATGTGGACGTGAGCACCACGCTGAAGGACCTGGAGAAGAAGCTCGCCGAGACCCGGAAGGAGCTTTATGCGAACCTCAGTCCCTGGGAGCGGGTGCAGGTGAGCCGCCACCCGGACCGCCCCTACACCCTGAAATACATCGATGTGCTTTCCGGTGGTTCGTTCATCGAGCTGCACGGGGACCGCACCGTGAAGGATGACAAGGCGATGGTGGGGGGCTTCGGCCTGCTCGAGGGCCGCACGGTGATGTTCATCGGGCAGCAGAAGGGCATCAACACCAAAATGCGGCAGTACCGCAACTTCGGCATGGCCAACCCGGAAGGCTATCGGAAGGCGCTGCGCCTGATGAAGCTGGCCGAGAAGTTCAACAAGCCCGTGGTCACGCTGATCGACACGCCCGGGGCCTTCCCCGGATTGGAGGCGGAGGAGCGTGGCCAGGGCGAGGCCATCGCCCGCAACATCTACGAGATGTGCCAGCTGCAGGTGCCCATCATCTGCATCATCATTGGCGAAGGGGCCTCCGGCGGTGCCTTGGGCATCGGCGTGGGCGACAAGGTGCTGATGCAGGAGAACACCTGGTACAGCGTGATCTCGCCGGAGTCCTGCTCGTCCATCCTGTGGCGCAGCTGGGACTACAAGGAGCAGGCGGCCAAGGCCCTGAAGCTCACGGCCACGGACATGCTCGCCAACAAGCTCATCGACGGCATCATCCCCGAGCCGCCGGGCGGTGCCCATGCCGATCCGGACCAGGCCTGCCGCCTGGTGAAGGAGGAGGTGGTGAAGCACCTGAACAAGCTGGTGAAGACCGACCCGGACAAGCTCGTGGAGCGCCGCATCCGCAAGTTCTGCGACATGGGCGTAGTGATCAAGGCCTCCGAGGCGAAGAAGGCCCGCAAGGGCTGATCACCGGTTGCGCAACGGCAGGATGCTCCCCACCGGATGGGGCACTGACCGGCTGTAGACCAGTGCGCCCGTCAGCGGGTCACGCGCTTCCACCGTGTTGCCGATACCAACGAACAGCACGCCCGACGCGGGGTCATAGGCCAGGGCATCCGCCTCGACATCGGTGATCAGGGTGGATAGGTCGTCCGTGGAGTAGATCCATCGTGACACGCGGTCGCCATGGGCCAGGTAGTAAGTGGTCGCGTTCACCTGGGCCACGGCGTGAAGCGGTGCTCCGGGAAAGGTCCTCACCTCGAAATTGCCGCCCAGTTCCACCTGGCGGTCCTGTACCACTCCGTCGCCGTTGCGGTTGCCGAAGACCAGGGCTTGTGTGTTGTTCCGCTGGTGCATCACCAGCACATCGATGTCCAGGGTGAATTGTTGCAGCAAGGTGCCAGCGGAGTAGCTGTGCGTGGCGAGCGTGCGCCCGCCGCCGGCCACCTCCACGTGCTCGCTCACCAACTTTTCGCCCACCACGGCCGTGGCCTCACTGCGGCGGCCGGCCGGCACCTGTGCCACCAGCGTGGATGTCCCGGAAGTGGTCCATCCCCGGATGCGGCCGTCCTCGGTGCCGGTGTACAAACGACCATCCACGGGGTCCACCCGCAGGCCGAGGAAATACGGCGCCGTGCCGGAACCGCTGTGCAGGTTGGGTGAGGACCAGGCCGTGGCCCCAGGGCCCACGGGGTAGGCCTGCAACGGGGCTTGCGTGATGCCGGAGGTGAACAGGCGTTGGGTGGCCGGGTCCATGGCAGCACCACCGATCTCGCTGCCGAGGGTCCAGGTATCCACCTGCCCCACGCTGTCGATGCGCGAAAGCGTGGCCGTTCCCGGCAGGCCCAAGGGGGAGGTGATGTACACGGCACGCAACCGCCACGGAGCGGCCTGCACCTGGATGGTGCGGAAGGCGAAGCCATCGTTGCTGCCATCGGTGGCGCGGGCCTGTAGGGTGTAGGCGCCGGAGGCCAGCTGCTCGCTGAGCAGGACCAGGGCCGCATTGATGGTGGCCGAGGCGGCGTTCACGCTCGTGGAGGCCACGTTCACGACGGGGACACCGGTCGGGGAGAGGAGCTGCACGGTGAGGTTCCGCACCTCGCGGTCATCAGAGACCTGCACCTGGATGTCCAGGGTGTCCGGAATGGTCACTTCGGCCCCATCGCCCGGGAGGAGGAAGGACACGGAGGGCGCTTGGTCATCTGCCTTTTCCTTGCGACAGGCGGCCAAGGTGACCAGCAGGACCAGTCCGCACACCAAGGGATGCACACGCATGGGCCCGAAGTTACGGGACGCCGGCAGCGGCTTCTGCACAGGGCGATCGTTGATCGGCTGGGGGCGAGTTGTTCACATTTGATCCGGGGGGCGGACGGGCCTCGGCTATTTTTGTCGCCCGACACACGCGCCGGGAGGATCGATCGACGTTCTCACCGTCAACCTCCCCGCGGACCCGGAACGCATAATGGCCGAACTACAGAACACCCGTCGTGCCGGTGCACGACGCCCTGCCTCATCGCTGGTGGAGACCGCCCTGGAGGCGGGCAAGCTGCCACCGCAGGCCCCCGAACTGGAACAGGCCGTTCTCGGGGCGTTGATGCTGGAGCGCAACGCCGTGAACGAGGCCATCGACATCCTGCAGCCGGACAGCTTCTATGTGGATGCGCACAAGAAGATCTTCGATGCGATCCTGAACCTCTTCCGCAACGACCAGCCCATCGACATCCTCACGGTGACCCAGGAGCTGAAGAAGCGGGGTGAGCTCGATATCGTTGGCGGTCCCTTCTACATCAGCCAGCTCACCAACAAGGTGGCGAGCAGCGCGAACGTGCAATACCACGCGCGCATCATCAGCCAGAAGCACATCCTGCGCGAACTCATCAGCATCAGCGCGGAAACGATGCGCGATGCGTACGATGACAGTGCCGACGTCTTCGACCTGCTGGACAAGACCGAGAACGGGCTGTACAAGATCACCAGCGGCAACCTGAAGCGGAACTACGAGCCGATGAGCGAGCTCATCCAGGGGGCCATCGCGCAGATCGAGAACGCCAAGAACAAGTCCGACGGTGTGAGCGGCATCCCCACGGGCTTCATCCAATTGGACAAGCTTACCGCGGGCTGGCAGCGCAGTGATATGATCGTGGTGGCCGCCCGTCCCGCCATGGGTAAGACGGCCTTCGTGCTGAGCATGGCGCGGAACATCGCGGTGCAGCACAAGCATGCGGTGGCCGTCTTCAGCCTGGAGATGAGCAGTACGCAGCTCGTCACCCGTCTCATCGCCAGCGAGGCCGGGATCAGTTCGGAGAAGCTGCGCAAGGGCGACCTCACGGATGCGGAGTTCACCATCCTGCACCAACACATCGCCCAGCTGACCAACGCGCCCATCTTCATCGATGACACGCCGGGCCTGAACATCTTCGAACTTCGCGCCAAGGCCCGCCGCCTCAAGAGCCAGCACAACATCGACCTCATCATCATCGACTACCTGCAGCTGATGACCGCCGGTGGCGACACCAAGGGCGGTAACCGCGAACAGGAGATCAGCCAGATCAGCCGCAGCATCAAGAGCATCGCCAAGGAACTGGATGTGCCCATCATCGCACTGAGCCAGTTGAGCCGTGCGGTGGAGACCCGCGGTGGCGACAAGAAGCCGATGCTCAGTGACCTGCGCGAATCCGGTGCCATTGAACAGGATGCGGACATCGTGTGCTTCCTCTACCGTCCGGAGTACTACAAGATCATGGAGGACGAGCACGGCAGCACGGCCGGCATCGGTGAGGTGATCGTGGCGAAGCACCGGAACGGCGCCGTGGATACCGTGCGCCTGCGCTTCATTTCCGAACTGGCCAAGTTCGCCGACCTGGAGACCATGTCCATGGGCTTCGGTGGGGATGGCATGGGATCGGATGATGGCATGGGCGGGGCCTTCAGGACCATAACGCGTCCGAGCCGGATGAACGATGACGACAACGACGACCTTTCACCCTTCTAGGACCGCGCGGCGCTTCGTGCTGGTGCTGGTCGCCCTCCTCGTCGCCTTGCCGGGGTGGTGCACCAAGCTGCTCATCCCCATGGACGGCAGCCAGCGCGATCACCTGAAGGCGTACGGTGTGGCGTTCTGGACCCTGCAGCGTGACGTGGCCATCGACTGGCTGCTGAACTACCGTGGAGGCAGCTTCCTGGTGGACCATTTTCAGGCCATTGAGCAGGAGTGCGCCATCCGTGGTGTCACCTACCAGGTCATTGCCGATGCGCAGGCGGCGGCCATTCTCGCGGAGATCGGCGATCCCGAGGTGAACATGGAGGTGGTGAAGCTGGAGAAGGCGCCGAAGATCGCGGTCTATGCTCCTGAGAGCTTCCAGCCCTGGGATGATGCCGTGGCGCTGGTGATGACCTACGCGGAGATCCCCTACGAGCGCATATACGACCGCGAGATCATCTCCGGTGCACTGCCGCAGTACGACTGGTTGCACCTGCACCACGAGGATTTTACCGGGCAGTATGGCAAGTTCTATCGCGCCTACAACAATGCGCCCTGGTACCAGGCCCAGGTGCGCGAGAGCGAGGCCATGGCCGCCGAACTGGGCTTTGCCAAGGTGAGCCAGATGAAGCTGGCGGTGGCCTTGAAGATCCGGGATTACGTGGCGGGCGGCGGTTACCTCTTCACCATGTGCTCCGGTACGGACAGCTATGACATTGCGCTTTCCGCCGAAGGGGTGGACATCTGCACGCCAGAGTTCGACCATGACCCCATCGATCCGGCCGCCCAGCAGAAGATCGACTTCGGGAGGACCTTCGCATTCCGTGATTTCCGGTTGGTGACCGACCCCAACGTGTACGAGTTCAGCAACATCGACGCCACGGACCTGCATTCCAGCATCGGGCAGCCGCGCGACTTCTTCACGCTGTTCGACTTCAGTGCGAAGTGGGACATCGTGCCCACCATGCTGTGCCAGAGCCACGAGCAGGTGGTGCGTGGCTTCATGGGCCAGACCACGGCGTTCCGGAAGAGCCTGGTGAAGCCGGGCGTCACGGTGATGGGGGAGAACAAGGCGCAGGGCACCGTGAAGTACATCCATGGCGAGTTCGGACTGGGGCAGTGGACCTTCTATGGCGGGCACGATCCGGAGGACTATCAGCACATGGTGGGCGATCCGCCGACAGACCTGAGCCTGCACCCCAACTCTGCAGGGTACCGCCTCATCCTGAACAACATCCTGTTCCCTGCGGCGCGCAAGAAGAAACAAAAGACCTGAGCCGCGCAGGGATCATTAGTTTTGACCTTCCAACAGAACGCATGGACCTCAGCAAGATCATCTCCGTCGCCGGCAAGCCCGGTCTTTTCCGTGTGGTGGCCCAGGGCCGCAACGCGCTCATCGTGGAATCGCTCATGGATGGCAAGCGCACGCCCGTACCGATGAGCGTGCGGGTGAGCAGCCTGGATGAGATCAGCATGTTCACCACCGGTGATGACGTGCCGCTGAAGGAAGTGATCGGCAAGCTCTACGACCATGCCAAGGGCGGAGCTTCGGCCGATGCCAAGGCGGACATCTCCTCGCTGTGGGAGACCCTGCTGACCGTGCTGCCCACGGCGGACCGCGAGCGCATCTACGAGAGCGACGTGCGCAAGCTGTTCACCTGGTACGCCCTGCTGCTGCAGGCCGGCGAACTGGCCAAGAAGCAGGAAGCCGAACCAGCCGCCGAGGAGAAAGGGAAGGCCGTGAAGGCCAAGGCCGGAGAGGCCGCACCGAAGAAAGCGGCGGCGGAGGCGGGTGCCAAGAAGGCCTCCGCACCCAAGCCTGCCGGCGGCTCCAAGCCCAAGGCGGCCACCATGCGCAAGAGCGCGCAGCGCGGCAGCTGAGCCACCACCTACTGAACAGGGACGACCCGGCCGAACACACGGCCGGGTCGTTCGTTGAAAAGCAAGCGATGCACTGATCGTGGTATGGACCTTTGGGCCTGCGCCGCAGTACATTGCACACCACCTGCAAGCGAGCGATCATGAAACATTCCTACCCCTTGGCCTCCAAGGTGCTCATCCTCACCGGCCTCGCCCTGACCGTGGGCGTTTTCGTGGCCTGGACCAATGGCCGTGTGCCTTCCGCCCATGCCTACCACACCGCCGAGGAGCTGGAGGAGTTCCGCGGAGCGGGTATCGACCTGCCGACGGGTGGCAACACCTATTTCAAGGGCAGTGGTGCGTGCGGTGGCTGTCATGGGCTGGACCTCCTCGCACCCTACGCCAATGCCATCCCCAGCGCGACCCCGGGCGGGGATAGCATCGATGTGAACCCCACGGACATGTGGCGGTCGTCCATGATGGGCAATTCGGCCAAGGATCCGTTCTGGCGCGCCAAGGTGAGCCACGAGGTGGCGGTGAACCCCGGTCACCAGGCCGGTCTGGAGGACAAATGCACCTCGTGCCATGCGCCGATGGGCCGTTACGACAAGTTCCTGACGGGAGCGGGGCCTTACAGCATGGCAGAGCTTCACCAGGATCCGATGGGGCAGGACGGGGTGAGCTGCCTGGCCTGCCACATGCAGAGCCCGGACAGTTCGGGGCTGCTCTTCTCGGGCGTGCTGAAGTACGATACCAACGATGTGGTCTATGGTCCCTATGATGCCGAGAACCTGTTCGCCGCACCCATGTCCAATTTCGTGGGCTATGAGCCGATGTTCGGTGGGCACATCCTCCAGGCCGGTGTTTGTGCGGGCTGCCACACGTTGATCACCGAAACGGCCGACCTGGAGGGGAACCTCACCGGCGACAAGTTCGTGGAGCAGGCCACCTATCATGAGTGGGTGAACTCGGCATTCAATACCGACGTGGACCCCGAAAGCGGCATCACCTGCCAGGGGTGCCACATGCCGCGGATCCAGCAGGGAGTGGCGCTCAGCTCGGGCTATGACTTTCTGGTGCTGCAGCCCCAGTTCCACCGTTCGCCCTATGGCCAGCACCAGCTGGTGGGGGGTAACAGCTTCATGCTGAAGCTGCTCAAGCAGAACATCAGCACGCTCGGCCTCACGGCCAGCGAGGCCCAGTTCGACAGTTCGATCACCTGGACCGAGCGGATGCTCCAGCAGCACACCCTGCTGCTCGATGCCACCGTGGTGGACCGCACGGCCGATCTGGCTTCCATTGATGTGAAGCTCACCAATCTGGCGGGACACAAGTTCCCCTCGGGTTATCCGGCGCGCCGCGCCTTCGTGGAACTGCATGTGCAGGATGCCATGGGGAACACGCTCTTCCGCAGCGGCAACTGGGACCCCACGTATGAGGTGGTGGGGCACGACGAGGAGTGGGAGCCCCATCATGATGTGATCACCTCGCCCGACCAGGCGCAGATCTATGAGATGGTGCTCGGCGATGTGAACGACAACAAGACCACCGTGCTGGAGCGTGCCAAGACGGCCCTGAAGGACAATCGCCTGGCGCCGTTGGGCTTCACCACCACCCATCCCAGCTACGACACCACGCTCATCGCCGGTGTGCCGCCCACCGATGTCGACTTCAACCGGTACGCCAATGGCACCGAAGGCAGTGGCACGGACATCGTGCACTACCAGGTGCCCATGAACGGCTACGTCGGACTGATCACCATCACGGCGAAGGTGTGGTACCAGAGCGCCCCACCGCGCTGGATGGAGGAGATGTTCGCCTTCAACACCCCGGAGATCGATGCCTTCCGCACCATGTATGAGGAGGCCGACGGCACGCCCGTGCTGGTGAAGGAGGTGCAGATCACCGACCTCACCGTGGCCGTTGATGACCTGCATGAGCTCGGCGTTCGGATCTTCCCGAACCCCGTGCGTGACGGTCAACTACGCATCGATGGCATCAGCGAGCGCATCGCCGGCATCGAGGTGTTCGACCTGAAAGGGGCGGCCGTGGCGCGCTTTGTGCCCAATGGCAGGCAGACCTGGCAGGTCAACCTTCCGCAGCGCGGCGCCACCTACGTGGTGGTGGTGCGCACGGCCCAGCGCAGCTTCATCGAGCGCGTGGTGGTGCTGTAATGCGGGTATCGGCCGTGGTTACCTTTCCGGCATGAGGTTCCGATCGATCTTCGTGGGGCTTGCGCTGTTCGCGACGAGCGTTGCCCACGCGCAACATCCCGTAGTGCAGGCCATCCTCGATTCCGTGCGGATCGATTCGATGATGCTCTATCTGAACGAATTGACGGGTGAGGTGCCGATCGACCTGGGCAATGGTCCGGAGACGATCGTGAGCCGGCATAAGAACAATCCCGGCAACGCACTGGCGCAGGCCTGGCTGGAGCACAAGCTGACCCAGTTCGGCTACACGCCCCAGGTGCAGAGCTGGAGCCCCACGGGCCGCAACATCCTGGTGACCAAGCCGGGTTCGGTGCCCGGTGCAACAGCACTGGTCTTCGGCGCGCACTACGATGCCATGCCCGGCGGCAACCTGGCCGCTCCCGCAGCGGATGACAATGGCAGTGGTACCGCAGCCCTGCTGGAGGCGGCCCGGGTGCTGCACGACATCGAGTTCGAACACCCGATCATCTTCGCCTTCTGGGACGAGGAGGAGCAGGGCTTGGTGGGCAGCGAGTACCAGGCCGCTGGTCTGGCCAGCAATGATGTGCTCCTGCGCGGCGTGATCAACATGGATGCGATCGCCTACGACGGCAATGGCGACAAGCGCATGCGGGTGCATGTGCGGCCGGTGGCCAACTCGATCGAGATCGGCGATACCCTCGTGGCGGTGCGAGGCCATTACGATCTCGACCTGGACCTTGTGGTGACCAATCCCGGTGCCACCTACAGCGATCATGCCTCCTTCTGGAACGAAGGGTATGGGGCCGTATTGGTGATCGAGGACTTCGGGCCTGATGGCAACCCCAACTATCACCTGCCCAGCGATCGGGTGGAGTTCCTGGACATCCCCTACTACGAGAAGATCGCCAAGCTGGCCATAGCTGGGGCCGCGACACTGGCCGTGCCGGTGCTGGACATGGTGCAGGGAGTTCCTTCAGCGGGAACCGGCCCGCTCTTCCGGCTCTCCGCGTACCCCAACCCGACGGAGGGTGACCTGATGTTCTGGGTGGAGTCCACCGTGTCGGCCCCTACGCGCATCGTGGTGCACGATGCGCTTGGTCACGTGGTGGCCGTGATGCACGAAGGCCTGCTCCCCGTGGGCAAGCAGGCCTTCGAATTGTCGTTGACGTCCATGGCCCCGGGCACCTATGCCATCGTGGCCGAACAGGCTGGACAGGCGCCGGCCGTGGTGCGCGTGGTGCGCACACCCTGAGCTCAGCCCTTGATGAAGGGGCGGGTCATCACGGTGCCATTCCCCGCCACCAGACGAAGGATGTAGTTGCCCGCGGGCAGCGTGGCGGTGGGCAGGTGCACCATGGCTTGGCCGTTGATCCCATGCGATGCCATGACCCGGCCGTCGAGCATGAGGATCTCCGCACGGTCCACCTCCAGGTCGCCGAGGTCGAGCGTGAGCACATCCGCGGCGGGAATGGGGAAGAGGTTGATGGAGCTCGCCGCTTGTTCGGCCACCACGGTGGGATTGAGCACGGTGATGGTGCCGAACTGGGTGGCCGAGTGGCCCTGCTGCGTGCAGTGGTAGTTGTACACGCCGGCGATGGTGAAGGTGAACTCGAAGGTCCAGTTCCCGCTCTGGGGACTGCCCGAAGAGAAGCTCTGCGGATTGGCGGGGAAGAGCGTGGTGCTGCCGTTCACGTTGTGCGTACCGGAGGTATTTGTCCAGCGCACGATGTCGCCCACATTGATGGTGAGGTTCTGCGGGTTGTAGAACGGGGGCGTGCCGCCGGCCGTGCTGCCACCCACCTGTACCTGGTGGATGGTCTGGGCCTGCAGGCTCAGCGGAAGGGCAAAAAGAAGTGCGTACAGTGATCTCATGGGGTGGTGTAATGAGCTAAAGGAACACGAACAGGATGGAGACGCCCCCATCGTTCGTGGACTGTTCTTGGAAGCCTTCCCTCAACGGGTGGGAAGCATGCGTGCATCGATGTACCGCAGCACCTTTTCCATCAGGTGCACGCGGTCCCTGCCCCGCACATTGTGCCCATGGCCGGGGTAGTCGAAGAAATCGACGGGCACACCCTTGGCCACACAGGCCTTGATGAAGGAGAGGCTGTGCTGGGGCAGCACCACATCGTCCGCGCCACCGGTGATCAACAGCAGGTCATCCTGCAGCTTGTCGGCCTGTGCGTACAGGGTGGTGGCGGCATACCCGTCCGGGTTCTCCGCAGGGGTGTCCATGTAGCGCTCGGTGTACATCACCTCATACAGGCTCCAGTCCATCACCGGTCCGCCGGCCACGCCCACCTTGAAGACCCCCGGATGACGGGTGAGCATGGCCGTGGTCATGTGGCCACCGAAGCTCCATCCATGCACTGCGATACGCGCGCTATCCACATACGGCAGGGAGCGCAGGAAGTCCACCCCACGCATCTGGTCCTTCACCTCGGTGATGCCGAGGTTGCGATGCACCGCTTGCTCGAAGGCCTTGCCCCGGTGGGCACTGCCGTGGCCATCCACGGTCCACACGAGGTAGCCGCGCTCGGCGGCCTCCAGCATCCAATGCGAGGCGCCGCCCAGGAAGGAATTGGTGACGAGCTGCACATGCGGCCCATTGTACACGTAGATGAGCACCGGATAGCGCTGCTTTTCGCTGAAGTAGCTGGGCTTGATCAGCCGTGCGTTGAGGCGATCACCGTTCTCGCCGAGGATGGTGAGCGTCTCGATGGTGCCCACCACATGGCCGGCAAGCGGATCACGGGAGGTGACCAGGGTCTTGGTGACCGCGCCGGTACGCACGTCGCGGAGTTCGATGCGGCCCGGAACGGTGACACTGCTCCAGCTGTCGATCAGCACCTGGCCATCGCTGCTCAACTGGCCATGGTGTGTGCCGGGCTCCTGCGTGAGGCGCTGGGTCTTGCGGCTTGCCAGGTCGATGCGGTACAGGTGGGTCTCCATCGCACCCACCGGGTTACCGGGCAGGATGGTCGCGGTGCCTTCAACGATCACGAAACTCTCTTGTGGGTCGGTGCCCACGATCTCCTTGATGTTCCAGGCCCCATCCGTCAACTGGCGGACCAGTCCCTTCTTGGCATCGTAGAGGTAGAGGTGGTTCCATCCGTTCCGCTCGCTCAGCCACAGGAACTGCTCCGGCCGGGTCTTCAGGAAGTGCGCGGGGTGCTCGGGTTCCAGGTACACCGGGTCCTGCTCGGTGAGCAGGGTGGCCACTGGAGCGCCGGTGAGCGCATCATAGCGCACCAGCTTCAGGTTCTCGGTCCTGCGGTCCAGATGCACTACATGCACAAAGCGCTCGTCCGCGCTCCAGCTGATGTTGGTATGGTAGTCGTCGACGGCCGCATCGGTCTTCAGGAACACGGTGTTCCCGGTGCGCAGGTCATGCACCCCCACGGTGACCTGGTGGCTCGTCTGGCCTGCCATGGGGTACCGGATCGCATTGAACGTGCTGGGCTTGGTGCTGATGTCCTCCAATTGGTAGGTGGTCACCATGGTCTCGTCCATGCGGTAGAACGCGAGCAGGTTGCCCTTGGGGCTCCAGAAGGTGCCTTTGGTGATGCCGTACTCATTGCGATGGACGCTCTGGCCGTTCACGATGCCGTCCTTGCCATCGCTGGTGATGCGCGTGGGCAGGTTCTTGCCCAGGCCGGGCCGTTTGATATAGAGGTCATTGTCCTTGGTGAAGGCCACATTGCCGCTCACGGGTTCGATATCCTCGTTGCTGGTGCCGGCCACCAGTTGGGTCTGTACCTGCAGGCTGCTGGCCGCCACGTCGAAGTCGTAGGTGCGCGCGTTGTGCAGGAAGCGGAAGTGACCGCTGTTCACCCAGGTGATGGCCGGGAAGCCCTTCAGCTGCGCGCTGTCCGGCAATTGCTTGTTGATCGCGGCCAGGTCGGTGATCGGCATGTCCATGGACTTGCCGAGGGTGCCGCGCATCAGCACGTTCTCCTTGGTCACGTAGGCATACTGGGGCGCCTCCTTGATCCACTGCAGCCCGCGCAACCGGTCCGGTGCCAGCTCGGTGCCGGCCTTCAGGATGGCATCGCGCAACACGAGCGGTTGCTTTTCCTGGGCCTTGGCGGAAGGCAGCAGGATGAAGGACAGGGCCAGGGTCAGGAGCGGAAGAGCACGCATGATGGATCGGATGGGTGCTGCGAAGATGGGCCGAAAAGCCCGACCTCAATGCGGGTCGCTGAAGCGCGGGTCGCTCAGGAACGCTTCATCCGTAAGCGTCCTCATGAAGGCCACCAGGTCCGCCCGGTCCTGTGCGTTCAGGTGGATCTGGTCGTTCACCCAGGGGAACATGTGCTCGTCCAGGTTGGGCGTGGTCAGCACCACGTCATCCGCGTAGAAGTTGACCACTTCCTCCAAGGTGGCGAAGCGCCCATCGTGCATATAGGGTGCAGTGACCTCGATGTTGCGCAGGGTCGTGGTCTTGAACCGGCCACGATGCTCGCTGATGCCCGACACTTCGGCAAGACCCTGGTCGGGCCCTGGGGGCAGCCCGATGTTGCGCACGCCGTGGTCCTGGAACAAGGGCAGCATGTGGCAGTTGTCGCAGTGCGCATCGCCGAAGAAGAGGTCCATGCCGCGCACCTCCTGCGGGGTCATGGCCGTGATGTCCCCATCGTAATGGAACCGATCGAAGCGGGAGTTCAGCGAGATGAGCGTCCGCTCGAACTGGGCCAGGGCATAGGCCACGTGCAGGCTGTCGATGGTGCTGGTGCCGAAGGCCCGGCGGAAGAGCTCGGGATACTCGGGGTGCTGCTGCAGCCGCTGCACCACCACCGGCCAGCTGTTGGCCATCTCGATGGGGTTGCGCACCGGACCGAACGCTTGCAGTTCCAAGCTGAGGGCGCGTGCATCCCAGAAGAAGAAATGGTCC
>CAUJFM010000189.1 GCA_963169595.1 Bacteroidota bacterium
CCCACCGCCAAGCTGTTCGGCTACCTCATGCAGGCCGAGATCGACAGCGTGGGCAAGGTGCTCGGGAACCCGCAGCGCCCCATGACCGCCATCGTGGGCGGCAGCAAGGTGAGCAGCAAGATCGAGGTGCTGCAGAACCTCATCGGCAAGTGCGACGAGCTGATCATCGGCGGCGGCATGGCCAACACCTTCGTGAAGGCCATGGGCGGCCAGACCGGCGCCAGCCTCGTGGAGGACGACCTGCTCGACACCGCGCGCGGCATCATCAAGGAGGCCGAGGCCAAGGGCGTGAAGCTCCACATCCCCACCGACGCCGTGGTGGCCGACGCCTTCGCCGAGACCGCCAACACCGACCAGTGCGCGGCCAACGCCGTGCCCGACGGCTGGATGGCGCTGGACATCGGCCCCAAGAGCATCGAGGCCTGCCGCGCCGCCATCCTGCGCAGCAGAACGCTGCTCTGGAACGGCCCCATGGGCGTGTTCGAGATGAAGCCCTTTCAGCAGGGCACCATCGCCATCGCGCAGGCCGTGGCCGAGGCCACCAGCCAGGGCGCCTTCAGCCTCGTGGGCGGCGGCGACAGCGTGGCCGCGGTGAACCAGTTCGGCCTGGCCGACAAGATCAGCTACGTGAGCACCGGCGGCGGTGCGATGCTGGAGTACCTGGAGGGCAAGGTGCTGCCGGGGATCGCGGCGATAGAGGGGTAGATCTCACCTTCAGTCAACTCCTGTGGCTTGGCGAACAGGAGAAAGCTGAGCTCAGCGAAGAGGTTGAACGGCAGTGGCTTCACCACATGCTCGCGCGTGGGGCATTCCCGAACGAATTCCATCGTCAGAAGGAGTATTGCAGCAGTATCTTCAGTGGAAGACACGGCGTCTATCCAGCAGCTAAATGGCTGGACTCCCCGCTCTGCCTCCTCCGAGGTGGGTGCATATGGGTAGACTGCCGCCACCCAGTGAAAGCCCGAAAGAACCAGAAGGCTCGCAACGTGTTTACCCACAAAGGGTTGACCGTGGCCAACGCAGTCCCCATCTTCGCGCACCGGGCATGATCATCGGCAAGAAACATATCCTCTTCCTGTTCAGCCTGTGCCACGGGATGGTCGTATCCGCTCAGGATGGCGAGCCCCAAGAGGTCGGTCCGGGGGCGAAGAAGGGCTTCATGTTCGGCCTGAACGTGGGCTACCTGCTGCCCAACGACGAGCCGGCCTCGTTCTACGATGGCACGCCTAAGGAGCCGGGGTTCCTGGACCTGAATGAGTTGCTGGGCCAGTGGTTCATCCGGAACCAGGTGATCAACACCCTTGGCGATCGGGCCGCGAACTACCGGCTGAGCGAATACCCGCAGGAGTACCGGTACAACAATGCCCTGTCGATCGGAGGCCATGTGAGGTACCAGTTCAACTGGACCCACGCCGTGGTCGCGGACATGAACTTCGCCAGACTTCGCTCGGGCGGCCTCTTCGTGATCGAATACCCCGACAACACCGGTTTCACCCAACCGGTCTATGAGAACTTCGAGATCACCGGGGAGGAGGACCGGATGAACCTGAGCCTCGGATACCAGGTGGCCTTGGGCGCCCCTTCCGAATTTGGCGTGCACCTGGAGTTCGGTCCCCTGCTCACATCGGTCCGT
Organism: Bacteroidota bacterium; assembly: GCA_963169595.1. Lineage (GTDB taxonomy): Bacteria > Bacteroidota > Bacteroidia > Flavobacteriales_F > PHOS-HE28 > PHOS-HE28. The sequence goes on from CAUJFM010000189.1 coordinate 1,634, forward strand.
GTTCGCAGCAACCAGGTCCGCATCGGCGACGGGACCTACAACATCCTGCGCGCCCAGACGGTGGGTCTGGCGGCCGATCAGTTGATCACCGCTCCGATCCCCACCGTGACCTCGCTCGGTGGCTATGGTCAGCTGGGGGCCAACCTGGAGTTCCACAAGTTCACCGTGGACCTGGCCCTGCGGGTGAACCTGGAGAAGATCGCGCTCTACGAGGGGCAGGAGGCCAGGTATCGCCCGAGCTACCTGCCCTTCCTGCGGCTGGTCTACCAGGTGTCGGGGAGTGGGTCCTGAAGTTGCGCGGTGCCTCCGAACTCGGCGGACCGAGGCATTCATTGCCGCCATTCTGCGCACCAAGACCCTGTTGTGGAGCGGGTGCCATCGTGGTGGCTTGAACACCAGCCAACCGCCAAGACCCGTCCATTTTCACCCCCTCCCTCCCGCACTGCCTCCCTGCGCTTATCTTCGTATCACCTAACACCTCGGCACACCACCGCGCCACCGTGCACTACGGACCCGGCAGTTGGTGATCAACGCCTCAGCGGTGATGGGCCAAGAACAACGCATGGGTGATTCGTTCAACAAACGCGAGCAGGAAAAACGCCGCCAGCAGAAACAGGAGGAAAAGGAGCGCCGCAAGGCCGAACGCAAGGCCAACAGCGCCGGTGGCGGACTTGACAGCATGATCGCATACGTGGACGAGTTCGGCCGCATCAGCGACACCCCGCCCGACCCCACCAAACGTCAGGAGATCAAGGCCGAGGACATCGAACTCGGTGTGCCCAAACGCGAGGATGAGGCTCCGGTGCTGCGCACGGGCCGCATCGACCGGTTCGACACGTCCCGCGGCTTCGGATTCATCCAGGAGGACGGCACCCGCGAACGCTACTTCGTGCACGTGAGCGCCCTGCTCGATGAAGTGGGCGAAGGCGACAAGGTGACCTTCGACCTGGAGCGCGGACCCCGCGGGCTCAATGCTGTGGGTGTGAAGAAGGCCTGAGGCCCCGGGCTGCGCAGGTGCTACGGTCTTCCTTCGTGGGGAAGGCTCTCAATGCCATTGCGCACCTCCTCCACCGCCCACTGCACCCACTTGGTCTCACCCAGCGCCGGCACCAGCAGGGGTGCAAAGCCGCGCACCGGAGCATATAGCACGGAGGCTTCCCGCGCCTCGGCCGGGGGCATCGCACCTTCGGTATAGCCCACCAGCAGGTTCAGCACCACGCTGAGGCTGAAGGCGGAACGGACCACCCCGAAAACCACACCGGCGAGCTTGTTCGGCAACCCGAGCTGCGCCAGGTCGATGAGCGTGGTAAGGAAGCGAGCAAGCACGTGCACCGCGAGCAACACCACCAGGAAGGTGATCACAAAGGCCAGTGCGGCATGGTCGATGTCGATGCCCAGCGCAGTGGTCACCTGCTCACTGAAGCGGGAGGCGGCCCAGATGCCGGCCACCAGCGCCACCAGGGAAAGCAGTTCCACGATGAAGCCCCGCTGGAAGCCCTTGAACGCGGCAAGGGCGAGCAGGGCGAGGAGGAGAAGGTCCAGCCAATTCATGATGCCGATGGTGGTGGTGAAGGTGGTCAAAAAAGCGGAAGCACGACCTTTGTTCCCCGTTCACGAAACCCTCCTCTGACCATCGCTCCGATGGTCCGCCCAACACACCCTCCATGGACCTGGCCTTTGAAAAACGCTGGCGCGAACTGGTGACGCGGCTCTCCGCTCGGTTCGATGCCGGAACGATGGACCTGAACGCCCTGCTGTTCCTGATCGGGGTGCAGGAGCTGGGCCAGGGGGCACGCGACTTCAAGAAGGATGAGAAGGTGGCCCTGATGCACATCGCCATCTGCGTGGTGCTGCGGCCCTATGGCTACTACAAGGAACTGGGGCGCGATGCCGATGGCTGGCCGCACTTCGAGCGCGTGAAGGAGCTTCCTCCGCTGGGGCCGGAGGAACAGGAACGCCTGATGAAGGAGGCCGTGCTGGCCTATTTCGAGGAAGCCTGAACCCTTACTGGGCAGGCAGGATGATCACCGTCTCGTTGTTGGTCTCCTCCTCCAGGATCTTGATCAGGCCTTCGCCGATCAGGGTGTCCTTCGTGGCGAGGATGTCCAGCACCGCAAAGCCCGACTGGCCCTGCTTGTACTCGTCGGTGTAGTCGAACTCCGCACGCCCGGCCGCATCGGTGGTGGTCTCCTTGTCCAACCGGTTGGGGTCGTTCAGCGGGAAGGCGGGGGCCGCAAAGAGCTTCACCACCGCACCCGGCACCGGTGCACCATCCTCATCGACCACGGTGATCACTGCGGTGGTGGGCTCCTCCTTGTTGCAGGCCGTGAACAGCATGGTGGGGACCACCAGGGCCAGCAGGCCGTGGAACAGGTGACGCGACATGGCAACGGGCATTGGGTTACTTTTGGACGCCTTGTCCAGCAAGGCTTCGCGGATGTCAAATGTAAGCAAGCCCCGGATCATCGCGCAACGCACCCTGGCAGTCGTGCTGCTGTCCTTGTTCTCCTGCGTCCTGCCGGCCGCACTACGGGCCCAGGCACGGCCCCAAGTGGAGATCCGCACCACCCTGGGCACCATCATCGTGGAACTGTACAACGAGACCCCCCAGCACCGGGACAACTTCCTGAAGCTGGTCCGGGAGGGCGCTTACGATAGCCTGCTGTTCCACCGGGTGATCCCGGGCTTCATGGTGCAGGGCGGTGACCCGGACAGCCGGCGTGCGGTGGACGACATGCCCCTGGGCAACGGTGGTCCCGGCTACACCGTGCCGGCCGAGATCGTGCCGGGCATCATCCACCGCAAGGGCGCGTTGGCCGCCGCCCGGCAGGCCGATGGTGTGAACCCCGAACGGCGCTCCAGCGGAAGCCAGTTCTACATCGTGCAAGGCAAGACCTTCGCCCCTGCCGACCTTGACCGGTTGAACGCCCGCAAAGGCAAGGACGCCGTGGCCTACACCGAGGCTGATAGGAACACCTACGGCACAGTGGGCGGCGCACCGCACCTGGATGGTGCCTACACTGTGTTCGGCGAAGTGGTGCATGGCCTCGAGGTGATCGATGCCATCGCCGCACGACCCACCGGCGCCTACGACCGACCCTTGACCGATATCCGCATGTTCATGCGCGTGATCCGATGAACCTGATCGACCGTGTCGCCGCCCTGGAGGCGGAACTGAAGAACGCCCAGGCCCGCACCGCCGATGAGGTGGAGCGCTTCCGGGTGGCCATGCTGGGCCGCAACGGCGCGGTGACGGAGCTCTTTGATGCCTTCCGCCAAGTGGCACCCGAGGAGAAACGCACCCTGGGCCCGCGGATGAACCAGCTGAAGCAGCTGGCCCAACAACGCCTGGAAGAGCTCAAGGGCGCTTTGGGCAGTGAGGCGGAGAGCGGTTCCGATGACCTCGACCTGAGCGCACCAGCGCGGACGGGCCACATGGGGAGCCTTCACCCCATCACCATCGTCCGCCAACGCATCGTGGACGTCTTCACGCGCATCGGCTACACCGTGAGCCAGGGTCCTGAGGTGGAGGACGACCGCCACAACTTCAGCGCGCTCAACTTTCCGCCGGACCATCCTGCGCGCGACATGCAGGACACCTTCTTTGTGCAGGGTGGCGATCTCGCGCTGCGCACCCACACCAGCAGCGTGCAGGTGCGGGTGATGGAGAGCGGCAAGCCCGCGATCCGCACCATCAGCCCGGGGCGGGTGTACCGCAACGAGGCCATCAGCGCCAGGGCCCATTGCATGTTCCACCAGGTGGAGGCGCTCTACGTGGACGAGGGTGTGAGCTTCGCGGACCTCAAGGGCACCCTGGACTACTTCACCAAGAGCCTGTTCGGTCCGGAGGTGAGCATCCGCATGCGCCCGAGCTACTTCCCCTTCACCGAACCAAGCGCCGAGGTGGACATGAGCTGCACCGTGTGCGGCGGCACCGGTTGCAACCTGTGCAAGCACAGCGGCTGGGTGGAGATCATGGGCTGTGGCATGGTGGACCCCGCCGTGCTGGCCAACTGCGGCATCGACCCCGAGCGGTACAGCGGTTTCGCCCTGGGCATGGGCGTGGAGCGCATCACGCAGCTCATCTACCGCGTGCCCGATCTGCGCATGTACTGGGAGAACGACGTGCGCTTCCTCGACCAGTTCACCGCGGGCACCTTCCGCAGCTGATCGCGAAGGCCCACCGGCACGGATCGTCCGATGGCTTCTACCCTGCAGGCCCCCGTGTGCATCCTGGGCGGTGGTCCGGGAGGGAGCACCGTGGCCATGCAACTGGCCCGCCATGGGGTGCAGGCCGTATTGCTGGAAAAGGCCACCTTCCCACGGGACAAGGTCTGTGGCGATGCCCTCAGTGGCAAGGTGATGCGCACCCTGGAGCGGCTCGACCCCGCGCTCGCTGCCATGGTGAAACGCGATGGCCAGGCCATGCCCAGCTGGGGGGTCACCTTCGTGGCCCCGAGCGGCCGGTCGTTGCGCGTGCCCTTTTCGCGGGAGACCGGTGTGGGCGATGCCCCGGGCGTGATCCTGCCCCGTCTGCGGTTCGATGAGCTCCTGTTCCGGCACGCGGGGATGGCGCCCGGCATCACCGTGCTCGAAGGCACCACGGCCAAGACGTTCGAACGCACGCCACAGGGCTGGCGCGTGGAGGCACAACGGGGCGAGGAGCGGATCGCCATCACCTCGCGGCTGATCATCGATGCCAGCGGCGCCAACTCCTCCTTTGCCAGGCATGTGGCCGGTCTTCCCATGGAGCCCCGCCACCATGCCGCCGGCGTGCGCGCCTATTACCGCGGTGTGCAGGGGCTGGATCCCAAGGGCTTCATCGAACTGCACTTCCTGCCCGAACTGCTGCCCGGCTACCTGTGGATCTTCCCCCTGCCGCAAGGGCGGGCCAATGTGGGCCTTGGCCTGCGCAGCGACATGGTGCGCCAGCGCAAGGTGGACGTGAAGGCCCTCTTCCATGATCTGCTGGCCACCCACCCCAGCTTGAAGGACCGGTTCTCCACCGCCGTGGCGGAAGGCCCCGTACAAGGCATGGGGCTGCCATTGGCCAGCAAGCGCTATCCCCTCAGTGGCGACGGCTATCTGCTGGTGGGCGATGCGGGCCACCTCATCGACCCCTTCACGGGCGAGGGCATCAGCCACGCGATGATCAGCGGGGTGCATGCGGCCGATGTAGCCGCGGACATGGTGAAGCGGGATGTGGTCACTGCGAGCGAAGCGAAG
>CAUJFM010000190.1 GCA_963169595.1 Bacteroidota bacterium
CGCGATGGCGAAGGCCTGCATGCGACGCTCCGGCTCGACCTCGGCCGCACCATCGTGATCGACAGTGTGGTGGTGAAAGGCACCGCCCGGACCAACCTGCGCTACCTGCAGGCCCACATGGGCATCCGGCCCGGCGACCTCTACAACGAATCGCTGGTGATGGCCTTGGAGCGACGCACGCGTGAGCTCCCGTTCGTCACCCAGCGGCAGCGGCCCATCGTCCAGTTCGGCCAACAACAGACCAAGGTCTACCTCTTCCTGGATGCCAAGAAGGCCAGTTCCATCAACGGCATCCTGGGCCTTCAACCTGACCCCGTGACCGGCGAGGTGACCGTGACCGGCGACCTGGACCTGCGGCTGAGGAACGCCCTGCGCCGCGGGGAGGCCATCGCCCTGAACTGGCGCAAGATGCAGGACCAGACCCAGGACCTCCGCATCGGCCTCAACCTGCCCAACCTGTTCTCCTCCCCGTTCGGCACCGACCTCGCGCTCAAGCTCTTCAAACGGGACAGCACCTTTTTGGAGGTCACTGCGCGCGCAGGAGTGGATTACCTGATGGGAAGAGGTGACAAGCTCGGGCTCTTCGTGAACAGCAAGTCCAGCGACCGGTTGGGCAGCAATACCATCGCACAACAAGGATTGGCGGATGTGGATGTGCTCAGCTACGGACTGAGCTTCACGCGGGAGCGGCTGGACTACCGCATCAACCCGCGCCGGGGCCATGCATTCAACCTGGAAGGCTCAGCGGGACGAAAACGCACCTCCACCGCTGTGGCCGGTGCCGATGTGCAGCCACCAAAGATCGCAACGGTGCAGTACGAACTGGACGGGCAGGCTGTGTTGCACCTGCCCCTGAAACGTCGGAGCACCATACGCCTGGTGGCACAGGGCGGTTGGATGGTGAACGACGACCTCTATCGGAACGAACTGTACCGCATCGGTGGCTTGAAGACCCTGCGGGGCGCGGATGAGGCCTCCATCTTCTGCTCAGCCTATGCCGTGGGCACCGTGGAATACCGCTTTGTCTATGAAGAGAACGCCAACTTCTTCGTCTTCGTGGACCAAGGCTGGTGGGAAGATGCGGCCCAGGATCAACTCGTGACGGACAGCCCCCTGGGCTTTGGTGCAGGCACCACCTTCGAGACCAAGGCGGGGCTGTTCAGCCTGACCTACGCACTGGGCAGGCAGTTCGGGGAGCCCGTGCAGTTGCGCGGTGGCAAGATCCACTTCGGCTTCACCAGCCTGTTCTGACCGCGCTCGGATACGGGCTGTGTTGCGTGTTGGTAAAATGGGGCCAAGGGGGCGGCGATCCGCCTTTCCGGTTGGTCAACTTTGGTCCATGTTCCACAGGTCGCAATGGAACTTGGCGGCACTCCTGCTCGCCTTGTTGCTCACACCGGGAAGGATGCAGGCAACGGGCCCCGGCACGGCGGGACCGCAAGGCGTGGTGGACCTGTTGCTGGAATACCTCTCGGTCAGGTATCCGACCGTTGCACTGGGCGGCGACATCCTCTACGTGTCCATGCACCGGCAGAAGCTGTTCCATGTAAGGGGCGGCACACTGCTGGCCACCTACCCTGTGGCGACCTCACACAAGGGGCCGGGGTGTCAACGCGACAGCTATTGCACCCCGACGGGCCTCCACCGCATCACGGAGAAGATCGGTGACGATGTGCCGCCGCTGGGCATCCTTCGCGAGCGCAGTTACACCGGCGAGCTGGCCGACCCCGACTTCGCGGGCGTGGACAAGGACTGGATCACCTCGCGCATCCTGCGGCTCGAAGGCCTCGAGCCCGGGGTGAACCAGGGAGGTGAAGTGGACAGCCATGCCCGCCACATCTACATCCATGGCACGGCCAATGAGCGTTCCGTGGGAACGCCCAGTTCCATGGGTTGCATCCGCATGCGGAACGGCGATGTGATCGCGTTGTACGATCGTGTTCCCGTGGGCACACTGGTGGTGGTGCTGGACAATTAGGCCCCGGGGGCTGCGTACCTTCGTGACATGGACCTGATGAGCCTTGTGCTGGGCGTGCTGGCGGGTGTGATCGTGGGCTATCTCATCGCCCAACGGATGGCCGGCGGCCAACTCAGCCGTGCGCTGGACCTCTTGCGCGGCCAGTTCGCCCAGGAACGCGCGGACCTGGAGCGGCGTGCGGATGACAGCGAACAGAACGCCCGCAAATGGGCGGAACAGGCCACCCGGCTCAGCGCCGATGTGGCCCGTGAGCAACAACGCGGGCGGGACCTGGAGGAACGGCTGGAACGCCAGAAGGGCGAACTGGAGCAGCTCCAGCAACGCATGTCCACCGAGTTCGAGAACATCGCGAACCGGCTGCTGAGCCAACGCGGCAAGGAACTGAACGAACAACAGCAGGAGCGGCTGGGCAACATCCTGAAGCCCCTGCAGGAGCGCATCACCGAATTCCAGAAGCAGGTGCAGGACGCCTACCAGGCCGAGGGCAAGGAGCGCTTCCTCTTGAAGAACGAGATCGCCCGCTTGGTGGAACAGAACCAGCGGCTGAGCCAGGAAGCGAACGACCTGACCAAAGCGCTGAAAGGCGACACGCAGGCGCAGGGGGCCTGGGGCGAGATGATCCTGGAGAAGCTCCTGGAAGGGTCGGGGCTTGTGAAAGGCCAGGAGTACAGCATGCAGGAGAGCACCACGCAGGCCGATGGCTCCCGCTTGCGACCGGATGCGGTGATCTTCCTGCCCGAGGGCAAGCATCTGATCATTGACAGCAAGGTCTCGCTGGTCCACTATGAACGCTATGCATCCACCCCTGAAGGCCCCGAGCGCGACCGCCTGTTGAAACTCCATGTGGACAGCCTGCGCGCACACGCCAAGGGGCTGGGGGAAAAGGACTACACCAAGCTCTATGGCGTATCGAGCGTTGACTTCGTGCTGATGTTCGTGCCGCTGGAACCGGCCTTCCTGCTGGCCCTGCGCGAACGGCCGGAGATCTTCCAAGAAGCCTACGAGCGACAGGTGGTGATGGTGACACACACCACGTTGATGGCCACCCTGCGCACCATCCATGGCATCTGGAAACACGAGCGTATCGCCCGGAACCACCTGGAGATCGCGGACCGAGCGGGCAAACTGTACGAGAAGTTCGTCAGCTTCACCGAGAAGCTGATCCAGGTGGGAGTGAACATGAACCGGTCCAAGGAGTCCTACGACGAGGCCATGCGTGCGCTGAGCGAAGGCCCCGGCAATCTGGTGCGCCAGGTGGAGATGCTGAAGCAGCTGGGAGCCAGGACCAACAAGGGCATCAACGACAAGCTCGTGCAGCGCGCGCTGGACGAGGCGAACACCTTTGAAGGATGATCACCCCGAAGCTTGCGCTCGTTGCACTGGCGGCTGGCGGCCTGGTCCTGGCGGGTTGTGGGAGCTCCACACCCAGCGTCTCCCGGGACAACGTGGCGTACATGTACGGCCGCGGAGGCGAACAGATCCGGCTGGAGACCCGCGTCTACCATCACGCACCGGAGCGGTCCACCCTGTACTACAAACTTCCCACCAACGACCTGCTGTACAAGGGGGATGGGAGCGGCGGTCCGTTCAAGGCCCACGTGCGCCTCACCTACGAGGCCTACCCGGATTGGAACTCGAAGGTGCTGTTGGACAGTGCGAGCACCCTGGTGCAGGACAAGGCGGATGACCCCGGCCAGGAAAAGGAGCTCATCGGCAGCATCGACCTTCGCCGCAACGAACACCGATCGTTCGTGCTGAAGGTGACGGCGCGCGACCTGAACCGGGAGACACAGACCACCACCTACCTCCAGGTGGACCGCCGGGAGACCGCCATACGCCAATACTTCCTGCCAACGGACCCGCGCAACGGGCTACCTTATTTCACGGACCATTTCGGCGCCGGGGACACCGTGAAGGTGCGATGCGATGCGTTCGTCAACGCCACGCTTCGGGTGGTGCACCAGCCCACGGATGCAACGCTCCCTGCACCCGTGTTCAGCACCACCACCCGGAAGGAGCCCCCCTCGCCGGATTCCAGCTACACCATCACCGTGAACGCCGAGGGTTCCTTCCTGCTCACCGGGCTGAGGCCCGGTGCCCTGCGTTTCCAGATCGACTCCGTGGACCAGCGCGGGTATGCCCTGTTCTGTCTCACGGAGTGCTATCCCTACGCTGCAAGGGCCGAGGACATGCTGAAACCCCTGCGTTACATCACCTCCATGCAGGAGTATGACCGCATCCTCAAACAGCCCGATCTGCGGAAAGGCATCGAGAAGTTCTGGATGGATTGTGCCGGTGATCGGGAAAAGGCCCGCGATGCGATCCGCATCTTCTACGGCCGTGTGGAGAATGCGAACAGGCACTTCACCTCCAACGTCGAAGGATGGCGGACCGATCGCGGGCTGGTGCTCATCATCTTCGGCACGCCGAACACCATCTACAAAGGTGCCCTTGGCGAGACCTGGATCTACGGGGAGGAGAGCAACCTGATGAGCACGACCTTCAACTTCGTGAGGCGCGCGGACCCCTTCACCGAGAACGACCTGGTGCTGGAGCGGGCCCCCCTGTTGAAAGGGGCGTGGTACCGTAGTGTGGAGAGCTGGCGCAACGGACGCGTCTACCAGAATTGACCAGGGTCGTGCCGGTGTAGCACGGAACAACCGACCTTCACGCCCCCAACGGGAACAGTGCCATGAGCCAAGCGGAGAAGGACCTGATATGCGGCATCTGGCCGGTGATCGAAGCGCTGCGCGCCGGCAAGAACGTGGAACGCCTGCTCCTTCGCCGCGATGCGGGGGGCGAGGGCATCCGGGAGATCCGGCAGATCGCCGTGGAGCGCGGCATCCCTTGGCAGCCGGTGCCTTCGGAGAAGCTGGACCGCCTGACCCGCGCAGAGCACCAAGGCGTGGTGGCCTTCCTCAGCCAGGTGGAAGAGCAGGACCTGGACGAGGTGATCAGCATGGCCTACGAGCGTGGTGAAACACCGCTGATCGTGGCCCTGGATGGAGTGACCGACGTCAGGAACATGGGGGCCATCGCCCGCAGCGCGGAATGCTTCGGCGCCCATGCGATGCTGGTACCCAAGACCGGCACCGCACGCTTGGGCCCGGACGCCGTCAAGAGCTCGGCCGGGGCCCTTCTCCGCCGCCCGGTCTGCCGGGTGGCCCGGCTTACCGATGGACTGAAGCGCGCCCGGGAGCACGGTGCGCGGATCATCGCCTGCACCGAAAAGGGCACGACGCAGCTGCACGAAGCCGATCTCGCAGGCCCCATCGTGGTGGTGATGGGTGCGGAGGACGAGGGCATCTCGGACAGTGTGCTGCGCATGGCGGACGAACTGGTGCGGATCCCCATGGCGGGGACCATCGGCTCGCTCAATGTGAGCGTGGCCACCGGGATCATCCTGCACGCCGTGCTGCAGCGTCGCCTTTCGCACTGAGCAGCCCTGCTGCACAACCTTCCCGGTCCATTTCGGGTATAAGGTCCTGCCCTACCCGGCCATCGGTCCTCTGCCGATCGCCCCGGGAGGGATAGTGAGACCGATCATGAAGAGGGAACATTCCGGTATTTCTGGGTGTGGGCCTGGCCCGTGGCTGTTGTTCTTCCTGGTCCTGCTTTCCATGAGCGTGATGGCGGGACCCGGGGTTGCCCGGTCCAGTCCGACCCAACGGCTGCTGACCGACCGCGTTGCGGGAGTGATGAACGTGGAGTTCATCAATGTGCAGCCGGTGAGCTGTCATGGACTCGCCGATGGCTCCGCCGAGGCTGTGGTGACCGGCGGCACACCTCCCTTCACGTATGTGTGGGACTCCTCCCCCAGCCAAAGCACCGCTGTGCTGTCCGGGATGGGTGCCGGCACCTACACCGTGCTTGTCACCGATGCTGCAGGGAACACCGCTTCCGCATCGGTGCTGATCGTGGGCCCGGCGGAACCGCTCGGTGCAAGCATCACCAGCTTCACCAACGTGCTGTGCAACACCACCGGTACAGGAACGGCCACAGTTACGGCCGCCGGAGGCACACCGCCGTACACCTATTCCTGGAACACATCCTCCCCGCAGACCGGCGTGACCGCAACGGGCCTGGCTGAAGGAACCTACACCGTGACCGTGACCGATGCGAACGGTTGCACGGCGACCGCGACGGTCACGATCACCGACAGCAGTGCGCCGATCCTGGCCGTCGTGGAGGACTACTCCCATGTGAGCTGCTTCGGTGCGAACGATGGCTACATCACGCTGAACCTGAGCGGGGCCAGCAACCAGTTCACGGTGGTCTGGAACACGGTACCACCCGTGACCGGCCCGACGATCACCGGCCTGGCACCCGGGCTGTACGACGCGACCATCACCGACAACAACGGCTGTGACACGCCGAAGTACATGTCCTTCGGCATCCTGGGACCCAGTGCGCCGCTCGCCATCGACCTGGCGGTAAGCCCCACAACGTGCTCGAACACCCTGAACGGAACGGTCGACCTCACCATCACCGGAGGGAACTCACCTTACTCGCAGATCTGGACCGACCCCATCTCCGGGCAGTCCACCACGTTGGAGGACCTGAGCGGACTCGACCCAGGTACCTATCTGCTTCAGGTCATCGATGCCTTCGGCTGTCCGATCGACACCTCGGTGACCATCACCAGTCCGGCACCGATCGTGATCAACCTCGACATAACGCAGATCTCCTGCGCAACAGGTGCCACGGGTTCGATCACCGCATCCGTACAAGGAGGCACCGGTGCTTACACCCTGGCCTGGACCGGTCCCGATGGGTTCAGTTCGAATGCTGCGACGATCGATGACCTGCCACCCGGCGCATTCACACTGTCGGTCACCGATGCCAACAACTGCACGGCCACAGCATCCGCCACCATCGCGCTGGCCCTGCCTCCGACCCTGAACATCACCACCTCCATTACCCCATCGGGTGATGCCATCTCCTGCGCTGGCGGTAGTGACGGCACAGTGGACCTCACCATCACTGATGGCCTTGCTCCGTTCACCATCACCTGGACGGACGGGCTTGGGTTCACGTCGTCAGACGAAGACCTTGCCGGCCTGACCGCCGGTACCTACTTCGTCACCGTGACGGATGCCAACAACTGCCAGGCGAACGCATCGGTCACGCTCACCGCACCACCGAGCATCGATCTTTCCGCGACCCTCAGCACCGCTGGCACGTTCAACACCTCCTGTCCGGAAGCCACGGATGGATCCATCGACCTGTCGATCACGGGAGGCAGCCCAGGGTACACGACACTCTGGAGCACAGGCTCCACGGACGAGGACCTGACCGCTGTGTCCGCCGGCACTTACAACGTGACCGTAACGGACGCGAACGGCTGCTCCACCACTTCGAGCTATACGCTCACCGCACCGCCCACGATCGAAATTGACCTGAACGTGCTCGCGTTCCCCGGCGGATCGAACGTGAGCTGCCCGGATGCAACCGATGGCCAGATCACGGCCACCGCGACCGGAGGTACAGGCCTGATCACCCTTCAATGGACGGGGCCGACCGGACCGTACCCACCGGGTGGTGCGCTCACCGACCTTTCCGCAGGAACCTACGCACTGACCGCTACTGACGCGAACAGCTGCCAGGTGGACACGGCGATCACCCTTCTCGCACCGACACCGCTTGACGTGACCCTGTCAAGTCCTGTGAGCACGGGCGGCACGAACATCGCCTGTGCCGGTGGAACTACAGGGTCCATCACCACCAGCGTTACCGGAGGCCAGCCCGGGTATACCTACACCTGGACCGGCCCGGGCGGGACCGTGCTCAACGGCGCCGATCTGGAGGATCTTGGTGCGGGACTCTATGAACTGACCCTCACCGATGCACTGGGATGCAGCACCACGGGCTCCATCATTCTCACCGAACCCGACACGCTCGCTGCTTCCTTCACGGTGAGCGACATCGGGGGATTCGGCACCAGCTGCACGGCCAACGATGGTTCCATCTCCACCTCGATCATGGGGGGCTCACCCGGCTATGTGGTGCAGTGGACCGGACCGAACGGCTTCAGCTCCAACTTGACCAACCTCACTGACCTTGTTGCCGGAACGTACATCGCCACGGTGACCGATGCGAACGGCTGCACTGTGCAGGGCGTTGAGACCCTCGATGCCGCACCGCCGGTATTCGTGGAACTTGATCCCGCCCCGGGAGCCTGTGCAGGGGATGGTCTGGGCAGCATCTACAGCACGGTAACCGGAGGTATCGCACCCTTCCAATACGCCTGGACCGGGCCGGATGGCTTCACTTCCAATGCACCGGAATTGAACGATGTGGCGGATGGCACCTATGTGCTGACCGTGACCGATACGCTGGGCTGTACCGCAACGACAAGTACCACCCTTGCAGGACCGGCACCCCTTGCAAGCATCCTTGTGCCCTCCTTCTACGGCCTGTATAACATCCGCTGCGCTGGCGACAGCAGCGGCACCTTGTCCGTGGATGTAACGGGCGGAAGTGCGTCGTACACCCTTACGATCACCGGACCCACCGGCACGCTCAGTGGGAACGGTCCGTTCACGCAACTCATTGCCGGCACGTACACGATCGGCATCACCGATGCGAACGGATGCAGCGCCGACACCTCGATCACCCTGACAGCACCAGATAGTCCCATCACCAGCGCGTTGATCGCCGACATCCAACCCAGCGGCACGAACATCAGCTGCCAGGGTGGTTCCGATGGCTCCATCGACGCCAGCATTACAGGTGGCAGTGCACCGTACACGTTCGCGTGGTCAGGGCCTGGAGGTTTCTCCGCAGGAACGGAGGATATCACGGGCCTGTCCGCTGGGAACGCGCCTTACGTGCTCCAGGTGACGGACAGCAACCAATGCGTTCATTCCGCGGCCATCACGCTAACGGAACCTTCATCCCCGCTCATTGGCATCGGCAGCACGAGCAACTACGGGTCCTACGCCATCTCCTGTTCAGGCGCATCGGATGGCTCCATCGACCTGTTCGTTTCGGGTGGCTCGCCGGGCTATACCATCGTGTGGAACGGGCCCGGTGTGGACGGTGTGCAGACCGAGGACCTCACCGGTATCGCGGCAGGTACCTATACCGCTACGATCACCGACATCAATGGTTGCACGGCCACCGTGAGCTTCAACCTGGACCAACCGGAACCCCTTGTTGTCGGGACCAACACCTTCACCTATCCGGGCGGCTCGCCGATCAGCTGCGCTGGGGCCAATGACGCGGAAGTGACCGCCACGTGGACCGGAGGTAGTGCGCCGTACAGCGCCACCTGGACAGGCCCGGACGGCATCACCTTCGATACCCCATCGATCACCGACCTCGGCCCCGGCACGTACTGTGTTCAACTCATCGATGGTCAAGGCTGTACTGCGGACACCTGCATCACCATCACCGAGCCCTCACCGCTTGCGATCACGAGCACCAGCACCCCGGCGGATTGCGGCACAGCCACCGGCACCATCGACCTGTCCACCAGCGGTGGATCCGCTCCCTATGCGTATGCATGGAGCACTGGCGGCACAACCCCGGACCTTTCCGGACTGAGCGCGGGCAGCTATGACGTGACCGTGGTGGATGCCAATGGCTGCAGCGCCCAGCTGACCACCATCGTGACCGGCACGCCTGCCGTGCAGGTGGAGGGATCCACGACCGCAGCACTGTGCTCCGATGCGTTGAGCGGAAGCGTGGACATCACCATCACCTCGGGTACCGCGCCCTTCCAGTACAGCTGGAGCAACGGCGCGACCAGCGAGGACCTTGCCGCCGTGGGGGCCGGTTCATACGCGGTCACCGTGCTGGATGCGAACGGATGTGAGGCCACGGCCACCTTCACGGTATCGGCGCCTGCATCCATCGTGGTGGACACCACCCTGTCCCTGTACCTCGGCGGATACAACGTCAGCAGCTGGCAGGGTCAGGACGGCAGCATCAACACCGATGTCTCCGGCGGAACCGGACCTTACACCTACGCGTGGAGCAACGGTGCCAGCACGCCCGACCTGGATGGGTTGGCCGTAGGGGAATACACGTTGGTGGTGACCGATGCCAACGGATGCAGCACCACCATCACCGTGACGCTGACCCAGCCGAGCGACCTGGTGATGCCGACCGGTTTCACACCGAACGGGGATGGCAGCAACGATGTGTTCTTCATCCGCGGACTGGACGCCTATCCGACCAACCAGCTCGTCATTGTCAACCGCTGGGGCAACCGCGTGTTCGAGCGGGTGAACTACCGGAACGATTGGGATGGCGAAAGCATCCAGGGCGGACAACTGCCCAACGGGACCTACTTCGCCATCCTCCAGGTGAGCGGCGGTGAACGCACGCTCCAAGGTTACATCGATCTGCGTCGCTGATGAGCCCAGCCTACATGACCATGAGACATTCAACCAGCATCGTGATCGGCATGGCGCTCGTGCTGTCCGGCCTGCGGGCCAGCGCACAGCAGGAGGTCATGATCAGCCAGTACATGTTCAACGGGCTGTTCCTGAACCCGGCCTATGCCGGCAGCCACGACTACGTAAGCACGAGCCTGCTGCACCGCTCACAGTGGGTGCAGGTGGACGGCGCCCCGCGCACCAGCCTGTTCTCCATCGACGGCCCGCTGATGGGCGACCGCATGGGCGTGGGCTTCACGGCCAGCTACGACCGCATCGGGATCAGCTCGGATGTGGACCTGGCGGGGCACTACGCCTATCACTTGAAGCTCAATGAGCGCAGCAAACTGTCCCTTGGCCTGCGGGCGGGCGTGTCGTTCCATTCCGCCCGGTTCGACGACCTGGTCTATTGGGACACGAACGATCCACTCTATCAAGAGAACGTGCGCAACATGGCCGTGGGCAAGTTCGGCTTCGGCCTCTACTGGTACAGCGCCACCTCGTTCGTGGGCTTGTCGGTCCCCACGATCCATGCTGCGGATGGTGGACTGGTGAAGGAACTGGGCAGTACCGTGGGCAACTACTACGACCAACACTGGTACCTCCATGCCGGCAAGGTGTTCCCGCTGGGAGAGTACCTCGACATCAAGCCGACCACGCTGATCAAGTACCTCCCCGATGCCCCGATGCAGGCCGACATCAACTGCAACCTGCTGTACCGCGAGCGCATCTGGTTCGGCCTCGGCTACCGCACGGGTGAATCCGTGGTGGGCATGCTGGAGTACCAGATCACCCCGCAGATCAGGGCCGGTTATGCTTACGACATGAACACCTCCAAGCTCCGCACCTACACCAGCGGAAGCCATGAGGTGATGCTCGGCATCGACTTCGGTCGCGACCTGATCAAGATCAAAACGCCCCGCTACTTCTGAACCGCGCATCGATGAAGCCCCTTTCCATTCTCCCGGTGCTCGCGCTGCTCGTGTCCTCCTGTGCACAGCAGCACCTGACGGTGGCCGACAAGGCCTACGACCGGATGGCTTACGCCCGCGCTTCGGCGCATTATGACAAGGCCCTCGCGCGCCTGAACGACCGTGGTGCGATGGTCCGTGCCGCCGATGCGCACGACCATACCGGCGACCTGGCCAAGGCCGCGAGCTGGTATGCGAAGGCCGACCAGCTGCAGCCACTGTCCGGCAGCGATGCGCTGAACTACGGGCGGCTCCTGCAACGGCTGGGAAGGACCTCCGATGCTGCGACCCAGTTCGAACGCGTACTGGCGGACCGACCCGAGGATGCCGTGGTCCGTGAACTGTCACTGGCGATCGCCACGCGCGATGCGTTCTTCGTGGACACCACGTTGTTCACCATCCGTCCGGTCATCATCCCAGGCACCACCAGCGTATTCAGCGCCATCCCCTATCAGGGCGGGCTGCTCGTCACCGCGGAGAACGCCGACAACGGTCCGGAGAACCCCTGGAACGGGTCCTCCTTCCTGGACCTGTACACCACGAAGCCGGCCAGCAGCGGTAACTGGACCACGGCCATGCCACTTGAAGGCGAGGTGAACGGACGCTTCCATGATGGGCCCGCCGTGCTTTCCGCGAACGGCCGTGAGCTCTACTTCACCCGCAGCGACTACTACAAGTTCCGACTGAACAAGGACCAGCAGGCGGTGAGCCACCTGATGCTGTTCAAGGCCGAACTACAACAGGATGGCCGCTGGGGCAACATCATGTCGTTCGCCTACAACGGCATCGACTTCTCCGCCGGACACGCGGCCCTGAGCGCGGATGGGAACATGCTGCTCTACGTCAGTGACATGCCGGGCGGCTTCGGCGGTACCGACATCTACCGTTGTGATCGTCAAGCGGATGGAAGCTGGGGATACCCGCGCAACCTGGGGCCCACCGTGAACACGGCAGCCCATGAGATGTTCCCCACGCTCCAAGGCGACACGCTGCACTTCTCCAGCAACGGTCATCGCACCCTGGGTGGGCTTGACATCCTGCGCGCCGTGCGGAACGGCGATGAATGGAGCACTCCGGAGAACCTCAATTACCCGATCAACTCCGCACGCGACGACTTCGCCTTCGTACCCACCGCGGATGGCCGCAGTGGCTACCTGAGCAGTGATCGATCGGGAAGGGACCAGGTGTACACCTTTGTGGCGAACGCCCCCACACTGGTGCTCGAGGGCGCCTTCACTTCCGAAGCGGACCAGGCGCCCATGGCCGGCGTGCGCGTGGAACTGTTGGACGAGACCACCGGGATAAGGACCGAACTGACCACCGGACCCGACGGCATGTACCGCTTCCCGCTGGAGCCCGGGCACCGTTACCGGGTGTTGGGTGGGAAGGATGGGATGTTCACCGAGAGCCGGGACATCAGCACGGTGGGCCAACGCATCAGCCGCACCTACACCGAGGACTTCCAGCTCATGCCCGTGGTCGTCGACAAACCCATCGTGATCGAGAACATCTACTACGACTACGACCGTTGGGAGATCAGGCCTGATGCGGCCCTGGAGCTGGACAAGGTGGCCAGGCTCTTCATGGACAACCCCGGCCTGCGGTTCGAGCTCAGTTCCCACACCGACAGCCGCGCCAGCGACACCTACAATCTGGTCCTGAGCGACGCACGTGCCAACAGCGCGGTGGACTATCTCATCCGCAAAGGCGTCGACCCCGGGCGCATCAGTGCACGCGGGTATGGTGAGCAGAAGCTGGTGAACCACTGTGCGGACGATGTCCCCTGTTCGGAGGAGGAGCACCAGGCCAACCGACGCACCGAGTTCAAGGTGATCGGCACGGCGGCACTGCCCTAGGCCTTCCCTTTGCCGACCTTCAATGTGCGGCGGACCACCTCGGCGTAGGACACACCATCCAGGTGCGCTTCCACCCAGGCCATCACGTTGAAGTACTTCAGCACAAGCCCCTCGTTCGGGTCCTTGAGCAGCTTGCCCAACTCGTGGTGCAACGAACGGAACAGGTCGCGCTTCATGGCCGGATCCTGTGCCCGGGCCAGCCGTTTGATGT
This sequence comes from Bacteroidota bacterium, assembly GCA_963169595.1. Lineage (GTDB taxonomy): Bacteria > Bacteroidota > Bacteroidia > Flavobacteriales_F > PHOS-HE28 > PHOS-HE28. The sequence goes on from CAUJFM010000190.1 coordinate 13,401, forward strand.
GATCGATGAGCGTGTTCTCCACCTGATGGGCACGCTGTCGCTTGCTGAGGTAACGCTGGGTGGACCGGACGATGTACTCGAGCAGATCGTAGTTCCCGAGCTCATAGTGCACCACAAGATTGAACAACCGCGCATAGGTGAAGATGTCCTGCCGCAGGGTGGGCTCGTTGTCGTTCAACACCTTGTTCAGCCAGAACAGGGCCTTGTTGACCTGGCCTGCTCCGAAGTGGACCAAGGCCATGGCGTAGTGGAACTCCAGCTCCTTCTCCTTGTGGAGCCGGTCGCCCATCTCCTCCATCCCTTCGAGCACGGCGGGCACCAGCGTCAACGCCCGCTCATAGTCCCCGGCGCGGTCCAACAATCGAAGCTCGCTCAGGTTGCTCGCCACGAACACCTGTGAGGCGATGTTGATGCCCACGAACCCATTGGTATCCGGCAGTGAGCGCATCAAGGCAATGTTCGCCGCCGCCTGGCCCAGTTCGTTCAGTTCGATCTGCGCATTGATGACATAATGCAGGGTGCGGATATAGCGCTCGGGAAGGTCGGCCTTGATGGCCTCGTTCTCATCGAGGATCTCCTTCACCCGGAGGAACTTCTCCAGGCTGGTGCGCCAATCGCGTTTGGCCCAATGACAGAAGCCCTGTGTGTAGTAACAGATGGTTGCCGCACGCCGTGAAAGCGCGGTGTTCTTCCCCTTGATGAGCGGATGCTCGCTGATCTCCTCGACCATGGCATGCTCCTCCTCGGTGCGCACGTAGCCACCACTCCGGAACACGTAGTTGATCTTGGAGTAGAGGATATGATAGGCCGCCAGGTTCCGCAACTTCTCGATCACCTCGCGCTCCTCCTCGATCAGCGCGTCCAGGTCCTTGGTGAACTCGCCGCTCTCATAGGCCTCCTCCAGCAGCATCTTCTCCCAGTTGAGAAGCTCGAACCAGTAGTAGAACCGCTCGTTCTCCCGGGCGATCCGCTTGGCGCGATGCAGGAACTTGTTGCACTCCACATAGAGCGCCTTCTGGTAGAGGATCTCGATGTTCTTGATCTCCTGTTTCAGGATCCCGCTCACCGTGCTGTCCGCATGATAGGCCCGGAGGGCCTTGAGGATCAGCTTGTACAGGTGGTTCTTCTCCGAAGGAAGGTGCTTGATGAAGGTCTCCTTCGCGAACTGCTTCTTGATGGCCTCCTCATCGTAGACCTTCTGTTTGTCCACGGCATCGAACAAACGCAGGTAGTTCTTGTCACCGGACTGAAGTGCGGAGTGCAGCTTGAAGAAGCGCTTCTCCGACTTGGAAAGTGACTTGATGAGGTCGTGCAGTTCCGTGCTGGGCTTCATGGCTCCTTTGGGATCCCAAGACCCCTATTCAAAGGTAGGGATCCAATGAGGTCGGCACAACCGCAACCATCTGCCATCGGCGATCGTATCACCCAACCGACCTTTGCCCCCATGCTCCGTTCCATTTCCGCCAGCCTGTCGCTGGCCACTCTGCTTCTTAGCGGGCTCGTGCCCCCTGCGGCCTCGGCCCAACATGCCTGCCGTGCCTCCAAACAGGGCCTCGGAGCGAACCTGTTGAAGGATGGTCCGCTGGCCCAATGGCCGGTGGACCTGCTCCATCAGCATCTCGAACTGGACCTCACACAGGGCAACATCATTGCCGGAGCCACCACCCTCACCCTGGTGCCCCGAGGCGAGGCGACCACCACCGTGCCCCTTCATCTGGCCGCACTGAATGTTGATTCGGTGACCTCGCCGGATGGTGCATTGACCTACTCCCATGTGGGGCATGACCTGAGCATCACCCTGCCCGCCGCGGCATCCCCAGCGGATACCGTGGAACTGACCGTGCACTACCACGGCGACCCCGTGACGGACCCCAGTGGCTTCGGTGGGTTCTACACCTCCCCGGCGCTCACCTACAACCTGGGCGTAGCCTTCCAGACCATCCCCCACTCGTTCGGACGGGCCTGGTTCCCCTGCGTGGACAACTTCACCGAGCGGAGCAGCTACAGCTTCAGCATCAAGACCCATGGCGGCCGAGGCAGCTGGTGCAACGGGGAACGCACCGGGATCTCCCTGCTGGGGGGCGACACCATCGTGACCCACTGGCACATCGAAGAGCCGATCCCCTCCTACCTCGTCTCCGTTGCGGCGGCCAACTACCGGGAGGTCCACGACAGCTATACCAGCATTTCGGGTCAGCAGATACCGGTAAAACTGGTGGCCGCGGCCGCGGATACGGCGGCCATGAAGAGCTCCTTCCTTCACCTGCCGGATGCTTTTGATGCGTTCGAGCATTGGTTCGGCGCCTACAACTGGAACAAGGTGGGCTATGTGCTGACCACCGAGGGCGCCATGGAGCACAGCACGAGCATCCACTACCCCCGGTCCATCGCCAACGGCACCCTGTCCTACGAGAACATCATGGCGCACGAGCTGGCCCACCAATGGTTCGGCGACCTCGTCACCTGTGAACGTGCCGAGGAGATGTACCTCAATGAAGGCTTCGCCGAGTACCTCAGCTACCTGTTCCTCGAGGCGGTCTATGGACGGCCGCGGTATCTGGCGGACATGCGGACGAACCACCGGCAGATGCTGCAGCAGGCCCACCTGCTCGACCAGGGGTGGTGGGCGCTCGCCGATGTGCCGCAGCAATGGACCTATGGCGAACACAGCTATAACAAGGGCGCGGATGTGATCCACACCCTGCGTGGCTACCTCGACGACAGCCTCTTCCGCAGCGGCATGACCAGTTTCCTGCAGGCCAATGCGTTCAAGCCGGTGAACAGCGCGATGCTGCGCGACCACCTGACCCAGTTCACGGGCAAGGACATGACGGACTTCTTCAATGACTGGATCTTCCAACCGGGCTGGGCGGCCTTCGAGGTGGATTCGTTCCGTGTGTCCCCTCCGCCCACACCCGGTGCCGCGCATCCGGTGACCATCCACATCACCCAAAAGCAACGCGGACCATCGCAGCCCTACAACAACGTCCCGCTGACGGTGACCTGCTTGGATGCCGCAGGGAATGTCTGGTCCACGACCGAACCCGTCCACGTGAGCGGACCGCAAAGCTCCGTGAGCGTTCTTTCTCCCCTGGTGCCAAAGTGGATCGTGCTCAACACCGATGAGCGCATCAGCCAGGCAGTGACCTTCGACATGGACACGTTGACGGTACCCGGAACGGTGAGCTATTACCACACCGACCTGCGCCTCACCGTGGTGCAGACGCCGCAGCCCTTCACCGTGTACACCGAGGAATACTGGGTGGCCGCGGATGAGGCCACCGATGCGCCCTTCGCCTACGTGGTCTCACCCGACCGCTACTGGCGCATCACCGGGGCCTTCCCGGAAGGAGCACAGGTCAATGCGCGCTTCAGCTATGATGGGCGTCCGAACATCTCCTCGCCCCTTGACCCCGGGCTGATGCAGGACTTTGAGGGCGTGAGCTTCACCGAGGACAGCCTGGTGCTGCTCCATCGTCCGGATGCCAGCTGGCCTTGGTCGCGCTTCCCACAGCAGACGCTGAGCGTGCTCGGCAATCCCGACGACCGCATCGGGCGCATCGACATCACCAATATGAAGGCTGGTGAATACGTGCTGGCCTGGCGAAAAAGCGCCGTGGGGATCGGCGAGCATGCCGACCACATGTCACCGTGGACCATTGCGCCCAACCCGGCCACCGACCTGCTGCAGGTGACCTCCACCGATGCCGATCGCCGCGGTGTACTTGAGCTGATCGACAGCAGTGGCCGGACGGTCCGCTCCACACCGGTGCAGGGCCGCGCCGCGGTCATGCAGGTATCGGACCTTGCTTCTGGTACCTATCAGCTTCGCTTCATCGATGCCCGCCAAGGCCGCCAACCGATCGGGCCGGTGATGGTGAAGTGACCCCATTGGACTGGAACGAACGAAGGGGCCCGAGGGCCCCTTCGTTATTCATGGTGCGTTGACGATCAGCCGACGTAGCGCAGGCCCCGGCCGGGATAGAGCGCTGCAGCGCCCAGTTGCTCCTCGATGCGCAGCAGTTGATTGTACTTGGCGATCCGATCGCTGCGGCTGGCACTGCCCGTCTTGATCATGCCACAGTTGAGCGCCACGGCCAGATCGGCGATGGTGCTGTCCTCCGTTTCACCACTGCGGTGGCTCATGATGCTGGTGAAGCCGGCGCGGTGCGCCATCTCCACGGCCTCGATGGTCTCGGTGAGCGTGCCGATCTGGTTCACCTTCACCAGGATGCTATTGCCCACGCCCTTCTTGATGCCCTCGGCCAGGCGCTTCGTGTTGGTCACGAACAGGTCGTCGCCCACCAACTGCACACGGTCACCGATCGTCTCGGTCAGCAGCTTCCAACCCTCCCAATCATCCTCGGACATGCCGTCCTCGATGCTCACGATGGGATAGCGCTTGGCCCAATCGGCCCACATGGCCACCATCTCCTGGCTGGTGAGCACGTCACCGGTGCTCTCCAGCGTGTAGCGCTTCTTCTCCGCGCTGTAGAACTCGGTGCTCGCACAGTCCAAGGCCAGCACGATATCCTCCCCGGGCTTGTAACCGGCCGTTTCGATGGCCTGCATCACCAGCTTCAGGGCCTCCTCGTTGCTGGGCAGGTCCGGTGCGAAACCGCCTTCATCGCCCACGTTGGTGCTGAGACCCTTGTTCTTCAGCACGGACTTCAGGCTGTGGAACACCTCGGCACCCATGCGCAGTCCTTCGGCGAAATGCTTCGCGCCGACGGGCATGATCATGAACTCCTGCACGTCCACCTTGTTGTCCGCGTGCGCACCACCGTTGAGGATATTCAT
>CAUJFM010000191.1 GCA_963169595.1 Bacteroidota bacterium
GTCCTGCACCCCGGCATCGATGCCCAGGATGTAGAAGGGCTTCACCAGCAGGTTCAGCACCAGCAGGAGCGCCAGGTTGGTGAGGAAGGTGCGCTGCATTCGGCGGTGTGAAGATGGGGACAGCGGGCGGAAGTGGACGCCTGCGAGTTCCCGCTTCGTTCCGCATCTTTAACCCATGCGGATATGCCTGCTCCTTTTCATCGCGCTCCTGCTCCCGGCGCTGACCCACGCCCAGAAACGCAAGAAGGACCAAGGTCCCAGCGAACAGGAAGTGCGGCAGGCCCTGGTGGTGGAGGCCCAGGCCGCCTTTACGAGCGGCGACCTGGCCACGGCCGAAACGAAGTACACCGAGGCCCTGCGTATGTGGGACGATCGTGCCGACCGGTACCAGCGCGCCCTGGTGCGCGTGGCGCGCGGCGATTCGGCCGGCTGGTGCGCCGATCTCGCCACCTTTCGCGGCAACGATGAACTGCAGAAGAACCTCTACCGCACGCATTGCCGTCAGATGGACAGCGTGGCCTTCGCCGCCTCGGGACTGCCGGCCAGCCGCTTCCCTGGCATGACCAACGTGGCGCGCTGGACCTACCTCCTGGAGGGCCACCAAGTGCTCAAGCTCTACAATTCGGAAAACGTACATCGGGTGACGCTGGCCGTGAGCGGCACCGACACGCTCTTCTCCTTCTGCGACACCCTGCCTTCCTATCCCGGCGGCGAGACCGAGATGTACCGCTTCATCAGCGCGAACACGAAGTATCCCGGTGTGGCCATGGACAACGACCGGAGCGGCGTGGTCTATGTGCGCTTCAAGGTGGGACCTGACGGCGCCATCCAACAGGTGGAGGTGTTCCGCGGCGCTTACCACGCGCTGGACGAAGAGGCGATGCGCGTGGTGCGTTCCATGCCGGCCTGGGTGCCCGGGCGCTGGCAGGGGAAGCCCATCACCGCGTTCTACTCGCTCCCCTTCCGCTTCACCCTGAAGTGATGCCGGACATGGTGCAACGGCCAGCGGCTTCGCACCTTTGAGGCCGGAGACATTTCCACGCCCGTGCGCATCGCTGTCAACACCCGCCTGCTGCTGCCCGACAAGCTCGAGGGCATCGGCTGGTTCACACACGAAACGATGCAGCGCGTGGTGCGCGCCCATCCGGAGCACGAGTTCCTCTTCCTCTTCGACCGCGCGTACGACCAGCGCTTCCTGTACGCACCGAACGTGAAGCCGGTGGTGATGGGCCCGCCCACCCGCCACCCGCTGCTGTACCGGCTCTGGTTCAACTGGCTGCTACCGCGCAGGCTGAAGGCCCTGAAGGCCGATGCCTTCATCAGCCCCGATGGCTTCCTGGCGCTGCGCAGCACGGTGCCCACGCTGGCGGTGATGCACGACCTGAACTTCGAGCACTACCCGGAGGACCTGCCCCGCGCTTACAGCACCTACTACCGCCGCTATTTCCCGCTCTTCGCGCGCCACGCCACGCGGCTGGCCACAGTGAGCGAGTACAGCCGGCGCGACATCGCACAACGCTACGAGGTGAACGCGGACCGCATCGATGTGGTGTACAACGGCGTGAGCGAGGCCTTCGCGCCGCTGGATGCGGAGGCCCTGAACGCGGCGCGAAGCTCCTTCGCCGAAGGCACGCCCTACTTCGTGTGCGTGGGCTCCATCCATCCGCGCAAGAACATCGCCCGCCTGCTGCTGGCCTTCGACCGGCTGCTGACGGAGCACCCCTCCGACCTGCGGCTGGTGATCGTGGGCGAGCGCTTCTGGTGGGACGACCGCCTGAAGGAGGCCTGGGCCCAGGTGCGGCACAAGGACCGCGTGGTGTTCACCGGGCGCCTGGGCCAGGACCGGCTGCGGCTGGCCGTGGGCGGCGCGCTGGCCCTGGTGTTCCCCAGCTACTTCGAGGGCTTCGGCATCCCGGTGGCGGAGGCCATGCGCTGCGGCGTGCCCGTGGTGGCGGCCGAGGCCACGAGCCTGCCCGAAGTGGCGGGTGATGCCGCGCACTACTGCGACCCCTTCAGCGTGAAGGACATCGCCCGGGCGCTCTACACCGTGGCCGGTGATGCGGCGCTGCGCGAGCAGCTCAGCGCCGTGGGACTGCGGCGTTCGCAGCGCTACACCTGGGACAACGCCGCGCGCGACCTGTGGACGAGCTTCGAGCGCATGTGCGCGGACGCGGGCCTTCCGCTTCAGGCCTCCCGCTGAGCCTCCTCGCCGGTGAGGATGCGGCGCATGAGGCGGTTGAACCGCGCGAACCGCGACAGGTCGCTGTGAAGGCCCTTGGGGAAGGTGAACATCTCGCGCTGCACGTGTGCTGGCACGGCCGCATAGAGCTTCAAGGCGCTGGCATAGGGCACCACGGTGTCGCGCTGGCCGTGGAAGATGTAGACCGGGCACTGCACGCGCACGATGGCCCTGTCGTTTCGGAAGCGATACCGCAGCAGCAACCGGTACGGCAGGATGGGCAGGTAGTGCGTGGCCACATCGTAGAGGTTGGCGAAGGGCGTTTCGAGCACCAGCATGCGCGGGCGGTTGTTCGCGGCGACCGGCGTGGCCAGTCCGCTGCCCAGGGAACGGCCATAGACCACGATGTCCTCCTCGGGCCACGCGAGCTTGGCGTGCTCGTACCATTGTTGGGCATCGGCCATCAGGGCCCGTTCGCTGAGGCGGCCCCGGCTCTTGCCATAGCCGCGGGGATCGGGCATGAGCACCTCGTAGCCCAGCGCGGTGAACCGGTGCGCGTAGCGCCCCCAGCGCCGCACGCTGCCGGTGTTGCCGTGGTAGTAGAGCAGCAGTCCGCGCGGCGCCTCCACGCGGAACCGCAGGGCATGCAGGCGGGCGCCATCGGGCGCGTCCAGGTAGACCTCCTCCACCGGCAGTCCGTGCCGGAAGCGGAAGCGGTAGCGATCACCGACACGGAAGCGGATGAAGATGAAACGCTCTTGGAAGAGCCAGTAGAAGACCACCAGTCCCGCGTAGGCCGCCAGCACCACGGCCAGGAGGGTGATCAACGCCAACCACATGGGACAAAGGTACCGGGCCATGGCGGGCACAGCCAGTTGGACCGATCAACCTGAATTTCTACAGAACGGACCAAAACTCCTTTCCACCTTTTGCTTCGCCAAAAGGTGGAGCCAAAAGGCGACCACGATCCAAGCCGCTGCCCGTCTCGCACAGGCCCGCAGCACAAGCTCCCCGAGCCGGGCGCGGCCGCGCGGATCGTGGACATCCACCGCACGCTGCACCCGCCAGCTTGGCGGCAGCGCACGATCGAGCCGCTTCGAACATGCGCTGCTCAACTCAGCTGGAAAAGGCGGGGTACGGACAGGACACGGTCCCAACTACCTCGCTCCTGCGGCCGATCTTTGCCGCATGCGCTTCCTGTTGCTGCTGCTCCTGCTGCCGGTCACGGCGGCTCCGCTGCATGCACAGGCGGTGCAGCGCAAGCACTTGGTGATGTCGTTGGGCGTGGGCGTCGGCCTATCGTCCATGACCGGACCGACGGACACCTTGCGGATGCAACCCACGGAGTCGGGCGTGGTGCACTTCGGTTTCGACTATGCCCTGGGCGACCGCTGGTCACTGGGGTTCCGCTTCGACCGCACCGGCACCGACCGGCAGGTGGAGCGCTTCGATGGGGTGCGCTTCAACAACTTCCTGGTCCAGCTCACCTACCGGCCCTGGGTGGCGCGCCGGATGGCCCTTGAACTCAACGGCGCCCTGGGTGGCTCGCGCCTTTCCGTGGACCCGAAGAACGAGCTGCTGCCTGTGACCGCCACACCTGGCGTGGTCCTGTGCGGGGCGCGGTTCATCCACCTGATCAGCGGCACCATCGGTGCGTTCGCCGCGTTGGATGCCAGTGTGTCCAGCGAGGGCATCGCACGGTTCAAGGACGACTCCCTCCGCGATGCGGAAGGGACCGATGTGAGGCTGGCCTGGAAAGCCACCCGGCTCACGGCCGGCCTGCTCGTGCGGTTCTAACGCAGGAAGACCCACTCATCCGCCGAGCTCTCCTCGGGCGCGAAGCGGTAGCCATCGCCATCGTAACGCTTCAGCTCCTCCACGTCCAGCACCCGATGGCGGATGATGTGCCGGGCCATGGCCCCACGCTGGTGCTTGGCATGCACCATCACCACCTTGTATCCACCAGGGCCCTTGTCCTTGAACACCGGCGTGACCACGCGGGCCTTGAGGCCTTTGGGCTTCACGGCCTTGAAGTACTCGGCGCTGGCGAGGTTCACCACCACCTCATCCGCGTTCGCGGCCAGGTCGGCGTTGAGCAGCTCGGTGATGCGGTCGCCCCAGTGGGCGTAGAGGTCCTTGGCGCGGCCCACGGGCAGCTTGGTGCCCATCTCCAAACGATAGTCCTGCATCAGGTCCAAGGGGCGCAGCACGCCGTACAGCCCGCTGAGGATGCGCAGGTGCCGTTGGGCAAAGCGCAGGTCATCCGCATCGAAGGTGGCGGCATCCAGCCCGCGGTAGGCCTCGCCGTTGAAGACGTGCACGGCAGGACGGGCGTTCTTCGGCGTGAAGGGCAGCTGCCAGGCCTGGTAGCGGCCGTGGTTCAGCTCGGCGAGCTTGGGACTGATGTCCATGAGCGTGGCGAGCTTCTTGGCGCTGAGGCCGCGCAGCTTGTTGACGAGCGGCACGCTGTGGTCCAGGAGCGCGGGTTGCGTGGTGCCTTTCACAGCGGGCACGGCACCGCTGGTGAGGTCCTTGGCGGGCGAGAGCAGGATGAGCATGGCAGTGGATGCGGTCGCGAAATAACACCGGGGGCGCGAAGCCTGTTCGTGACCACGCTCACCGCAGGCCGCGCTGCTTCTGGATGGTCTCGTACGCCTCCTGCACCTTCTTGAACTTCTCGTTGGCGGCCTTCTGCACCTCCTCGCCGAGCTGGGCCACCTTGTCCGGGTGGTACTTCATGGCCATGCGGCGGTAGGCCTTCTTCACCTCCTCGTCGGTGGCCTCGGGGGCGATCTCCAGGATGCTGTAGGCCGCGCTGGGATCGGCCGTGCGGAACATGGCGCTCAACGAGCCCAGGTCCTTGTCGCTGATGGCCAGGTCGTGCGCGATGCGGCGCAGCAGGTCGAGCTCGGCACGGTCCACCTGGCCGTCGGCATACGCCAGGCCGATGAGGTAGTGCAGAAGCTGCAGCCGCACCGGATGCGGCATGTTATGGCGGATCTGCACGCACACCTCGTGCACGGGCACTTCGCGCTTCAGCACATCACGCAACAGGATGAGCAACTGCGCGGCCTGGTCCGGCCCGAACTGCCGGGTGAAGAACTGCCGCACATGGTCCAGCTCACGCTGGGTGACGCGGCCATCGGCCTTCATGAGGGCCGCGGTGAGCACCACGAGGCTCATGGCCAGGTCGCCACCGGTGGTGCGCGGACGCTGTTGGTAGGTGCTCTGGGGCCCGGCGGCCGGATCAGGCGCAGTGCCGCGCCAGGTATCGAGCATGGCGCCCAGGGCGAAGCCGAGCAGCCCACCGATGGGGCCACCGAAGGCCCAACCAAGGCCTCCACCGATCCATTTGGAAAAGCTCACGAGCGGTACGTGTGCGGATGAAGGCCACAAAGGTGGGCCATGACGGGACGATGCGAGCGACGTGTGGTCATGAGCGTTGTGCGATCACCAGCTGCCTCCTGCTCCACCACCACCGAAGCTGCCACCACCGAAGCCACCGAAGCCTCCGCCGCCACCACCGCTCCATCCACCCCCACCGCCGCCATGCCAGCGGCCGCTGTGGCGCTGGTCCATCTGGCTCAGCAACCACATGGCGGTCCAGAAGTCGACGTTGTTGGTGCGGGCATAGCGGTTCACGCGGGAACGCCAGGAGAGCACCATGACCACGATGAAGAGCACGAAGAAGATCACCACCGGCCAGGGAAAGCCTTTCTTGCCGTAGCTCTTCTCATTGAACTCGCCCTTGGCCAGGGCCATGAGCACACCGGTGGCCGCATCGATGCCCTGGAAGTAGTTGCTCTCGCGAAAGCGCGGCAGCAATTCGTTGTCGAGCACCCGCTTCGCGGTGAGGTCGGGGATCGCTCCCTCCAGGCCGTAGCCGGTGGCGATGAACACCTTCCGCTGGCCGGGCGGTCCATTGGGCTTGATGAGCAGCACGATGCCGTTGTCGAAGCGCTTTTGGCCGATGCCCCAGCGCTCACCGATGTCGAAGGCCAGGTCCGATTCCGGCAGCCCGCACAGCGTATCCACGATGATCACCAGCAGCTGGTTGCTGGTCTCGCGGGCGAAGGCCACCAACTTGGCATTGAGCTGCTGCTCCTCGCTGGGGGAGAGCAGTTCCGCGTAGGACCACACCAGGCGGTCCTGGTCGCGCTCGGGCGGCGGCTGCAGGGTGCAGTCGAAGCGCGCGGCCTGCAACGACGCAGCCAGCACCAGCAGGGCGGTGGCGAGCAGGGTCCTCATCGGCGCGCGATGCTCACCTCGTTGGTCAGTTCGTTGGTGTCGTCGGCGCGGCGGGGGAAACGCTCGCGCAGCTTGGCGGCCACCAGGTGTACGGCCTCGCAGAAGCCATCGGCCCGACGACCCGCGACGAAGTGCAGTTTGAGCACGGCGACCACATCGTTCCAGAAGCCGGCGGGCACCAACTCGTTGATGCCCTTGTCACCGATCACCGCCACCTTGCGGTCGGCCACGCTCACGTAGATGAGCACGCCATTGCGGTCGCGGGTGCGGTGCATGCCCAGCTCCTCGAAGATGAACGCGGCATGGTCGAGCACGTCCTCCTCGATGTGGTCCTCCAGGTGCACGCGGATCTCGCCGGAGGTGGCGCGCTCGGCCTCACCGATGGCCTGCGCCACCTGCCGACGTTCCTCGGCCGTGAGGAAATCAGCGGCCGTCAACGTGGTGGTCACTTGAAGGAGATGTCAGGTGCGTTCTCGGTGCCCTCCTGCGCCTCGAAGTAGCCCTTCTCGGTGAAGCCGAAGAGCTTCGCGAGCAGGTTGCCGGGGAAGCTCTTCACCCGCGTGTTGAAGTTGCGGGCCACGTCGTTGTACTTGCGGCGCTCCACCCCGATGCGGTTCTCCATGCCCTCGTACTGGGCCTGGAAATCGCGGAAGGCGGCCGTGGTCTGCAGGTTCGGGTAGGCCTCGATGGTGGCCATCAGGCGCGACAGCGATCCGGTGAACTGGGCCTGCGCCTGCTCGAAGGCCTTGATGTTCTCGGGCGTGAGGTTGTCGGCATCGATGGTGATGCTGGTGGCCTTGGCGCGGGCCTCCACCACCTCGCGGAGCGTGGTGTTCTCGAACTCGGCCGAGCCCTTGATGATCTCCACCAGGTTCTTGGTCTTGTCGGCGCGGAGCTGGTAGGCGTTCTCCACGTTGCTCCACTGCTTGGTCACGTCCTCGTTCAGCCCAACAGTCCCATTGTAGAAACTGATGGCCCAAAGCGCGATCAGGACGATGACGCCGAGGCCGAGGTAACGACGGATATTGCTCATGGTTGAATGGTCGGTTTTCGGAGGGTTGCGGGACGAAGATAAACCGCACCCTCCGGCACGACGGACCTTCGGATCCCGTGCCATGACCGGCGGTGCGACAAGCTGACAGGCGGCGGGATCGGCACGCTGTTCGGGACCTCCTTTGCACCGCCGTGCGCACCGATCGCTTCAATTCCGCCACTGTGCTGCTGTTGCAGGCGCTGACCGGCATGCCCGCCGGACGCCTGGAGGCCGTGCGGCTGGTTCCGCGCAGCCGCAACCACCTGCGCATGCCGTGGTACCCCGAACACCCGGGCGGTGCGTTCGTGCATGGCGACCGCATCTACATCACCGATGCCCTGCATGCGGCACCCACCTCCGGCGACCCGGACGCCATGCTGCGCTGGCTGCTGCTGATGGCGCACGAGGTGGGGCATGTGGCCCAGGCCTGGCGCCTGGGGGGCACGCGGGCCAGCCGTTGGCGCTTCACCGCCTGGGCGGCCACCGGCTATGCGGTGTCCTTCCTCCGCAACGGCAGGCACGGCTATCGCAAGGCCGATCTGGAAGTGGAGGCCGATCGCGCGCGCCGCCTACTCCGCACTTGGATGGAGCGCACCGGCGGATGCCACGCGCAGCATCCACTCATCCAGCTGGTGATGCGGGATGACGCACCGGGCATGGCCGCATGGATCAGCACCCACGCGGGCCAACGCCCTTGAGCATCCGGGGTACGATCAGTGGCGCACCACCACCTGACCGGTCCACGGACGGGCACCGGTGAGACGCGCGGTGTACACCCCGGCAGCGAGGTCCTGCACAGGTACGTTCACACTTGCTCCGGCCCGCACGACGAGGCCACCGCGCACCACACGGCCGCTGGCATCGAGCAGGTCCAGCACACCGGCGTGGTCCGCAGGCAGTTGCAGGCGGAAGGAGGCTTCAGCAGGATTGGGATAGAGCACCGGAGCGGTGGCAGCGGCGAACTGACCCACGCCGGTCGTGATCTCCTCCGGATCGTAGTAGAAGCGGGCCGTGGTGGGCTGCCCGGCCAGGGTGGTCACCAGCAGCACCGGGGCGTCCATGCCTTGGGCGATATAGCGGTACTCCACCGTTTCCGGCTCGTCCACGCGGAAGCCGAACCCGAACTGGTTCACGTAGATGGTGTCCGAACGCTGCAGCACCGACCGCACGCGCAGCACCTGGAAGGTGTCCGCCGGCAGGTAGAGGGTGCCCCAGCCGTCCACCGTGTTGTAGCGCCACTGGTCCTGCTCGAAGCTGAAGAGCGTGGGCACACTGAGGGAGAAGTTGCTGAAGGAGCTGTCCTCATCGCCGAACTCCAGGGGGAAGCGATGGATGTAGTCCACCGGGATGCGGCGGGTGCTGGAGGGCAGCCCGTTGATGTTGGCCCCGAAGCCCACGTTGCGGTAGCCGGTCGCGTCCTTCTTGTAGTAGTCGTACAGGTTGGAGACGGTGAGGAAGGATTGGAAGCCGAAGTCCTGCCCCTTCATGGCGAAGTCAGCGTCGTGCTGTGGGTACAGGAAGGGGTTGTTGAAGAAGAGCTGGTAGGCGAAGGGCGTGGAGGGGACGGACACGGCCGTATCCGCGCCGGGCGCGTCGGGCGACAGGTTGCTGAAGTCCCAGATCACGTCGGGGCCGGTGAGGTCGAGGTCCACACCCGTGGCCACCGTGGTGCGGTAGCGCATGGTGTCGCCCGCCGAGGGCATGTCGGCCGGACCGATGGTGATCTGGCCGTGCGCGGTGGCCAGCACCGCAAGGGAAAGCAGGGTAAGGGTGGATCGCATGGAAGTGGTGGTGATGGTCAAAGCTACCGGAAGTGGTCCATCGCGTTCGGCCCGATGCTTGCCGAGGTGGTGCGCTACCTTTGTTTCCCAATGCGCATCACCCTCCTGTTCGCCGCCCTGCTGCTGGGCTCCAGTGTACTGGCCCAGCCCACCACGACGAAGAAGCCCGACCTGGTGCAATTCAGCGGAGTGGTGGTCACCGACAGCCTTGCTCCGGTGCCCTTCACGCACATCCTGGTGAAGAACACTTACCGGGGCACCATGAGCGATGTGTACGGCTACTTCAGCTTCGTGGCGCAGGAGGGGGATACCATCCTCTTCAGCGCGGTGGGCTTCCAGCGCTCGCAGTACGTGATCCCCGACAGCCTCTCGGAGGACAAGTACTCCATGATCCACGTGATGAACCGCGACACCGTGCAGCTGCGCGAGATGACCGTATACCCCTGGCCATCGCGCGAGCAGTTCCGCGAGGCCTTCCTGAACCTGCGCCTGCCGGCCGACGACTACCAGCTGGCCATGCGCAACATGTCGCCCGCCGAGCTGATGCAGCGCATGGAGAACCTGCCGCCCGACGCCTACGCGAGCTTCCAGTACCAGATGCAGATGGACCAGACGCGGCTGTACTATTCAGGCGGCACGCCCAGTGTGAACCTGTTCAACCCCATCGCCTGGGCGCAGTTCCTGCAGGCCTGGCAGAACGGGGCCTACAAGAAGAAGGACTGAACCGGCGATGGCGGCGCTGCTCGCCCACCTGCACAAGGACCGGCTGGAGGCCGGGTGCGATGAGGCGGGCCGGGGCTGCCTGGCCGGGCCGGTGGTGGCCGCAGCGGTCATCCTGCCACCGCGCGTGCGCATCCCCGGACTGGACGACAGCAAGAAGCTGAGCCCTGCACAACGCGCCGAACTGCGGCCGCTCATCGAGGAGAAGGCGCTGGCCTGGTCCGTGGCCTTCGTGGGGCCCGCCGAGATCGATGTGCTGAACATCCTGCGCGCCAGCTTCACCGCCATGCACCGCGCCGTGGATACGCTCGGCCGGCGCCCGGATCACCTGCTGATCGACGGCAACCGCTTCATCCCCTACCCCGGCATCGCGCACACCTGTGTGGTGAAGGGCGATGGCCGCTTCCGCAGCATTGCCGCCGCCAGCATCCTGGCCAAGACCCACCGCGATGCCTACATGGAAGGCCTGCACCTGGAACACCCCGGCTACAACTGGGCGGTGAACAAGGGCTACCCCACGCCGGACCACCGCACCGCACTGGAACAGCAGGGGCCCTGCGTGCATCACCGCCGCAGCTTCCGCCTGCTGAAGGATCAGCTCGACCTCTTCTGACCCATCCATGTCCACACGGGCGTGTGCAAAGGCCGCGTCCGCAGCGGGACAGGCCGTTCGGAGGCCGGGTAATTTCGCCGGGCACCCGTTCCCCATGCGCCGACTTCCCGCCATCCTGCTGCTCCTGCTCATTGCCGGCGCCGCCGCATGGACGCTGTTCCGCTGGAACGCGGGGCGCACCGAAGCGGTGGACCCCTGGGCGGCGATGCCCGCACACACCGCGGTGGTGCTGGAGTTCCCCGACGCCTTTGCCGAGTGGGACCGGCTGATGCACACCTCGCAGCACTGGACCGCCCTGGAACAACTGCCGGGCATGGCCGCCGCAGGCCGCATGGCCGCGCGCATCCGCAGCCGCATGGAGGACGATGCCGAACTGCGCCGCGCCCTGGATGGCGCCCCCGTGGTGCTGGGCCTGCTGCGCACCGGAGGCCAGGGCACGGGACTGCTGCTGGCCTGCGCACCCCGCCACGATGATGAGACCGCACGCACGGCCATGGCCAACGTGCTGCAACTGGGCGCACCCGAACAGGCCGCGCTGGCCAAGGGCACCGTGGTGACCTTGAGCGGGGACAGTGCGCTGAAGGACCTCTCGCTCTGCCATGTCGGCGGCCTGTGGCTGCTGTCCGGTTCGCGGGATGTGCTGGAGGAGGCGCTGCTCGAAGTGCGCAACGGACAGGGGCTCACCAGTGACACTCTGTTCACCAAGGCACGCAACACCTTGGGCGATGGCAGCAACGCCCACCTGCTCCTCCACCTGGAACGGGCGCGCAACCTGCTGGCGAACTGGTGGACGGCCGACGCCCTGAAGCCCCTGGAGGACCTGCCGCGTGGCTGGGCAGCGCTGGACCTGGAGATCCGCTCCGATGCGCTGCTGATGAGCGGCCTGGTGGTGCCCGAGGACGCCCACCGCAGTTGGGAGCGGCTGGCCCACCAAGGCTCCGGGGACCTGCCCCTGCTGCGCAGCCTGCCCGCCGGCGTGGAACGCATGGAGGCCTGGCACATCAGCGATGCGCTGCAATGGGCACGCGACCTCGATGCCGCAGCCGAGGACAGCCTGCAGGAGGGCCTGCTCACCTGGGTGAACGGCCCGGTGGTGCTGGCCCACGGCGCCACGGACAGCCTCGCCCCCGCCGTGTGGGCCTTCTTCTCCACCGCCGACCCGGATGCCGCGGCCGAGGCCATCCGCAGCTACCGCCCGCCGCAGCCCGGTGACACACTGTCGTACCGGGGCCTGCGCTTCGCCCGCCTGCCCTCGGCGCAGGACCATGAACGACTGCTCGGCCCTGCGTTCGCGGCGTTGGAGCGCCCGTGGTGGTGCGTGATCGGCGATCAGGTGGTGTTCGCGGACAGCCCGCAGCGGCTCTCGCAGGCGGTGGATGCCTGGACCGATGGCAACAGCCTGGCCGAGGACGCGCGCACCAGCGCCTGGTGGGCCCGCATGAACACGGCGTCCGGCCGCCTCTGGTGGTGCGATGTGTCCCGCCATCGCAGCAGCCTCGCGCCCCTGCTCCAGGACAAGGCCCGCAGCACGGTGGCCGCGCAGGACGCGCTCTGGGGCCAGGTGGGCGGCATCACGGTGCAGCTCGCGCAAGGGCAGCGCGGCATGCATCCGCTCGTCATCGGCATCCAGCACGTGCCCATCGAGGTGCGTCCGCAACGCACGCTGTGGAGCGCAGCGCTCGGGGCCGCCGTGGAACGCGCGCCGGACATCGTGGTGAACCACACGAACAACACGCGCGAAGTGCTGGTGCAGGATGCGCAGCATCGCATCCACCTGATCAGCGCGGCCGGCAAGGTGCTGTGGACGCGGCAGCTGGACGGTGCGATCCACGGCAGCGTCCATCAGGTGGACCGCTTCCGCAATGGCAAGCTGCAGCTGCTGTTCAACACCACCGCGCAGGTGTACCTCATCGACCGCAACGGCAAGGATGTGGGCGGCTTTCCCGTGAAGCCGAAGACCGAGGCCACCGCCCCGCTCGCGGTGTTCGACTATGACGGCCAGCGCGACTACCGCGTGCTGCTGCCCTTGAAGGACGGACGCGTGCTGAACCTGGGTCTGGACGGCATCGCCGTGCAAGGCTGGGAGCCACCACGACTGAAGGAGCCTTCCACCGCTGCGGTGGAGCACGTGCGGATCCGCAACAAGGACCACTTGCTCGTGTTCGATGGCAGCGGTGGTGTGCTGGTGCTCGATCGCCGCGGCCAGGTGCGTGAACGGGTGAAGCTGGACCTCGGCGCCGATGCCCGGGTGTGCCTGGTGCGCGCGGGGTCGGAGCTGGGCAGCACGCAGGTGGCCTGGACCGATGCGGAAGGCACGCTCAAGCTGGGCACGCTGGACGGCACCGTGCGGGAGCTGGGCCGCGCACCACAGGGATGGGCCGCGCTGCAATGGACCACCGATGGCGTGGAGTCCGCCATCATCGCCAGCGACAGCGTGCGCATCGGGCGCGATGGGGCCGTAGCCTGGCAGCGCGGCTTCGGCGCCACACCCGCAGCCCTGGCGTGGCACGCGGTGACCGGCGCGGGCGAGGTGCTCAGCGTGGCCCTGCCCGCCCGCGACGAGCTCCTCCTCTTCGATGAGGCCGGCAGTCCGCTGCCCGACATGCCGCTGAAAGGGGCCGGGACCTGCGCCATCGCCGACCTGGACCTCGACGGCCGTGCCGAGGTGATCGCCATCACCGCGCAGGGCCAGGTCATCGCGCAATCAATCGGCCTGCGCAGGCCCTAGCGCACCGCCCGCATCGGGGATGATGCCGGTCAACCCGGCCCGTGGCGCATTGCTGACCTTTACCGCTGATGAGCACCGCGAGCGACCTGCAGACACCCGATGACATCCGGCGGCTGGTGGAGACCTTCTACACCGCGGTGCGGCCCGACCCGCAGATCGGTCACTTCTTCACGGAGCTCGATTGGGACCACCACATCCCGAGGATCGTCTCCTTCTGGTCCATGGTGCTCTTCGGGGACCGCAGCTACACGGGCGACCCCATGACCGCGCACCAGCGCCTGCACCAGCGCATCCCCATGGAACGGACCCACTTCGACCGGTGGCTTGCGCTGTGGACCACCACGGTGGACCAGCTCTTCAGTGGCCCCAAGGCCGAGGAGGCCAAGGACCGGGCGCGTACCATCGCCGCCGTGATGGCCCACCGGGTCATTGGAGGGTAGAGCGTCTACCGCTTCGGCTTGCGCAGCAGGATGCGCTGGCCCTCGGTCAGCTTCGCATCCGTGGACAGCCCGTTGTACTTGGCCAGCTTGGCGAGCTTCACACCGTACTGCTGGCTCACGCCCCACAGCGTTTCGCCGCCCTTGGCCGTGTGCTCCGCGGCGGTCTTGGAGGCCGCTCGCTTGGGCTGGATGAAGACCACCTGGCCCTCGCTGAGCCCGGCCTCCTTGTCCATGTCGTTCCAGCGGGCCAGCATGCCGTGCGTCATCTCCAGCTCAGCGGCCAGCTTGCGGAAGGTGTCGCCCTGCTTGGCACGCACGAACTTGATGCGGCCCTCGAACACCTCCACCGGGCGCGACGCCCCGATGGTGATCACATCACCACCACCGGAGGAACGGCGTCCGTGCTTGGGCGGTGCGGGCTTGGTGGTGGACGGGGCGGCCGGCTTGTAGGTCACGTCCACACCGCGGTCCAGGTCGTGCAGGCGGTAGCGCTCGATCAGGTCGATGAGCTTCTGCGGGTACTTGGGGTCGGTGGCATAGCCGGCCTTCTTCAGCCCGTGGGCCCAGCCCTTGTAGTCGGTGGGCTTCAGCTCGAACAAGCCCGCATAGCGGGGCCGCTGCAGGAACTTGGCGTGGTCCTCATAGCTCTGCTCGGCATCGCGGTACTTGCGGAAGCACTCGTTCTTCGCGTCGTCGTCGTGGTAGCTCTTGCCACCGGTCCAGTCGGGCGTGCACTTGATGCCGAAGTGGTTGTTGGCCTCCCGGGCCAGCTTGCTGTTGCCGTTGCCGCTCTCCAACAGGCCCTGCGCCAGGGTGATGCTGGCCGGGATGCCGTGCTCCTTCATCTTCTTCACGGCCACCGCCTTCCACTGCTCGATGTACTGCTCGGCCGTGATGCGGTCGGCGGGGGGCTGACCAGGTGACGAAAAGGCGGTGCCCACGACCACGAGGGTGGTCAGCACCAGGGTTTTCAACAGATCAACAGGCTTCACCATCGTTCCGGGCACAGGTTGGACAAGGTGCGAAACTACTGGGGTCCAGAGGGGTTATGAACGATCCATCCACCGGGTCATGCACAGGTGATCGTGGAAATAACGTGCCGATCTGGGGCCAGCGCACGCCAGGGCATCCAACTTCGCGTTCCGGAAGCGAACCATCCGGGCGGCCGGATGTTCTACCGGCGGGAAGCCATTTCCGGGAACGACCGTGGAAGCGAGGAGCAACGAACACGACGAACGCGCGGAACGCCTGCGGCGCCTTGGGCTGCAGGACGGCGACTACTACTTCTCGGAGGAAGGCTACCTGGTCTTCACCGAGCAGTACCACCTGCGCCGCGGCTATTGCTGCCAAAGCGGCTGCCGCCACTGCCCTTACGGCTTCCACGACAAGAAGGGCAAGGGGAAGGCGGGGTGATCCGCCGGTCCGGCCGCATTTGCTTAGCTTCAGGGTGCCCAAGGCCATGCGCACCCTCCTTGCCATCCTGCTGTTTGCGGCCGCCAACATCGCGCTGGCGCAGGACTGGGCCCTGCTGAACCCCGCCTACCGGTACAACTACAGCAACGACGGCACCGACACCATCAGCAACCAGATCCGCGTGTTGGAGGTGGATACGTTGGGGGTGGATAGCTTCAGGTATGAACTGAACAAGACCGCCGAGCCTTGCTTTGACTCCGGCACTGACTGCGACATCTGCATCGACATTTCCCAGTTCATTCAGGGCGCGTGCCAGATCGGGCCACTGACCTGGCGATTCCTCACCCCAGGCGACTTCATCATTCGTCCAAGGGCAGCTCTAAATGAAGAGTGGGTCTTCGATGTCGAGAATGGGACCTTGGGAGTAGTCACGGAACTGGTGGAGGAACCCATCCTCGGCGTGATGGATTCCGTGCGGACCATGACCACAGCACTGGGAGACACCGTTCGTTGGTCCAAGCACTACGGCATCATCCGTTGGCACGATCACAACGGGCCTTCTTACACGCTCATCGGAGTGCATGGTCCCGGGATCGGTCGCTTGGTGCCGTCGCTGCATGACTTTTTCCCATACCAGGCAGGCGATGTGTATGAGATCGCGACGACAAGATGGTCACAATATCATGTTTGGTCCACGCAAACCCAACTGACTATACAATCACGTAGCGATCAGACCGGTCAAGTTCTCTTAAGTGGCTACGCCTTCCAAAGAAGCTCCAGTCCTTCAGGCACGTATTATGGCTCCGGTCCTTACTCTATCGCAATAAACAGCAGTACCTTTCCAATGCTTCGTGCATTGCATACTTCACCACAGGATGTTGTTGGTACAGACCCGGACAATTCGTTTTGGGAGCTCCATGGAATTCTATCAATTTTGGCCCATCATCGCATTGATAGTGCAGGATACTATATCATCGAATCGAAGGCGATCGAATTTTCGCACCTGTTCCAGATCCTCGACACGCTGGACGAACATTGCATCAGCGTAGCGGAGACATATACCAATGCCATCGTACACTTCAGCGATCAAGTCGGTCTGCGAGCTTACTTCTCCGGCTTTATCGGCTCTCATGGAGAAGCATTTTCGTTCATCGGCGGAGTCATCAACGGAGATACGATCGGCCTGGTGAACACCGCAGCATTCTACAACTACGTGGGGATCGAAGATGAAACCCCAAGGCGTCTATCCATGTATCCCGATCCAGCGAATGACCGAGTGTCCGTCGACGCCGGGCAAGCAGAAAGGGTCCAATACCGTGTGCTGAACCTATCGGGCCAGCATTTACTCGTTGGGACCATCGTTGGAGAAGGACCTCAATGGATCGACGTCAGCGCGCTGGCCGTTGGACCGTATATCATGGAAGTCGCCCTCCCTGAAGGCCCTGTCCGAGAACGCTTCATCATCGCCCGTTGAACCCTTCTCGGGACCGGGCGTTTAGCTTTGCTGAACCCTGTATGACCCCGATGACGACCGCCACCGCCAGCGACCTGGCCCTCTTCCAGCAGACCATCCGCGAAGGCATCCCCGAGGTGCTTCCGTCCGCCCGCCCGCTCGACCCCGGCGTGAGCCACGCGCCCAAGCGCAAGGACATCCTGACGGCCGAGGAGAAGAAGCTGGCCCTGCGCAACGCGCTGCGCTACTTCCACCCGAAGCATCACGCCACGCTGGCGCCCGAGTTCGCGCAGGAGCTGCAGGAACACGGCCGCATCTACATGTACCGCCTGCGTCCGGAGCACCCCATGCACGCACGGCCCATCGACCACTACCCCGCGAAGAGCAGGCAGGCCGCGGCCATCATGCTGATGATCCAGAACAACCTGGACCCGGCGGTGGCGCAGCACCCGCATGAGCTGATCACCTACGGCGGCAACGGTGCGGTGTTCCAGAACTGGGCGCAGTACCGCCTGGTGATGCAGTACCTGAGCGAGATGACCGACGAGCAGACGTTGGTGATGTACAGCGGCCACCCGCTCGGCCTCTTCCCCAGCCACCCCGATGCACCGCGCGTGGTGGTGACCAACGGGATGATGATCCCCAACTACAGCAAGCCCGATGACTGGGAGCGCTTCAACGCCTTGGGCGTGACGCAATACGGCCAGATGACCGCCGGCAGCTACATGTACATCGGTCCGCAGGGCATCGTGCACGGCACCACCATCACCGTGCTCAATGCCTGCCGCATGATCCAGTCGTCGCCGGGTACGAAGGGCAAGCTCTTCGTTACCGCGGGCCTGGGCGGTATGAGCGGCGCGCAGCCCAAGGCCGGCAACATCGCGGGCGTGGTCACCATCTGCGCCGAGGTGAACCCCGCTGCCGCGCACAAGCGCCACAGCCAGGGCTGGGTGGACGAGGTGATCAGCGACGTGGACGCGTGCATCGATACCGCGCTCGCCTGGCAGAAGAAGGGTGAGGCGCACAGCATCGCCTACCTCGGCAACGTGGTGGACCTGTGGGAACGCCTCGCCGCGCGGAAGATCCACGTGGACCTCGGAAGTGACCAGACCAGTTTGCACAACCCCTGGGCCGGCGGCTACTACCCGGTGGGCTTGAGCTATGAGGAGAGCAACGCCCTCATGGTGCAGGACCCGGCCGCCTTCAAGCAGCGCGTGCAGGAGACGCTGCGCCGCCACGTGACCGCCGTGAACACCCTCGCCGAGCAGGGCATGTACTTCTTCGATTACGGCAACGCCTTCCTGCTGGAGAGCAAGCGCGCGGGTGCTGAGATCGGCGGCCTTCACGGAGAAGAGTTCCGCTACCCCAGTTATGTAGAGGACATCATGGGTCCCATGTGCTTCGACCACGGCTTCGGTCCGTTCCGGTGGGTGTGCACCAGCGGCGACCCCAAGGACCTCGCGACAAGCGACCGCATCGCGGGAGATGTGCTCGAAGCGATGCTGAAGGAGGCACCCGCCGAGATCGGCCAGCAGATCGCCGACAACCTGCACTGGATCCGCAGCGCGCAGCAGAACAAGCTGGTGGTGGGCAGCCAGGCGCGCATCCTCTACGCCGACAGCGAGGGCCGCATTCGCATCGCGCAGGCCTTCAACGAGGCCATCAAGAAGGGCGAGATCAGTGCGCCCATCGTGCTGGGCCGCGACCACCACGACGTGAGCGGCACCGACAGCCCCTACCGCGAGACCAGCAACATCCGCGATGGATCGCGCTTCACCGCCGACATGGCCGTGCAGAACTTCGTGGGCGATGCCTTCCGCGGCGCCACGTGGATCAGCCTGCACAACGGCGGCGGCGTGGGCTGGGGCGAGGTGATCAACGGCGGCTTCGGCATGGTGCTCGACGGCAGCGCCGACAGCGACCGGCGGTTGAAGAGCATGCTGCACTGGGACGTGAACAACGGCATCGCCCGCCGCGCGTGGGCCCGCAACCCCAACGCGGTGTGGAGCATCGAGCAGGAGATGAAGCGCACGCCGCTCTTGAAGGTGACCCTACCGAACGAGGCGGAGGATGGGTTGATCGATCGGGCGATCGGGTAGCCTGCCCCCATCGACCATACCAGTTGAACCGGAATGCCCGCTCATCGCGGGCATTTCCATTTCCGGACCTTCCGATCGCCTAATTTTCTGAGCATTTCTGCCACCTCACCCAACCCGGAGGGTCCGAGACCCGTGTAGGGAAGTGAACGCCCAACAACCGAACCCCACGCCCATGAAACACACTTTCCGCTCACTGCTGCTCGCAGCCGCCTCCCTTTTCGGGCTGGCCGCCTTCGCGCAGCCCATACCGCCCTACCCCATCATGATCACCGGGATGGTGCAGGGATGCATGCCCAATAGCCAGGTGACCATCGCGTCCATGCCCGGCACGCAACCCGCCTGGAGCTTCACGCTCGACCTGGTGAACTGCGGGTTCGACACGGTGGCCTACATGGAGAGCCCCGGCGGCGGCTTCGTGTTCAATGTGCCCTGCAACGGGGCCATGCTCACCGGGGTGGGTCAGTACCAAGTGGGCCCTTCGGGTGCCGACTCCATCATGGTTGTCCTGAACTGTGGTGGCAGTGGTACACCCGACTGCCTGGGCGTGCCCGGTGGCACCGCACTTCCCGGCACAGCCTGCACCACCTTCCTCGGCGTGGATGGTACATGGAACGCCAATTGTGAGTGCATACCGAACGCGTCTTCCTGCCAGGCCTGTTTCACGGTGTTCTCGAATAATCCCTGGACCGCAGGATTCATGAACTGCTCCACCGGCAACGCACCGTTCACCTACCAGTGGTGGCTTCCCGATGGCAGCACGGCCACCACACCGAACACGGACTGGGGCTTCTCCACTGCAGGTGCATATGGCGTATGCCTGACCATCGCGGATGCCAGTGGCTGTACGAGCGTGGTCTGTGACACCGTGTACGTGGATGCCAATGGTGGAATTTCCACCAACGCCAATTACTTCGACTGCCTGCAAGTCCCGAACGGACCCAACGTGCCTGGTACGCCATGCGTCAACCCCAACGGATCGACGGGCATCTGGAACGCCAACTGCGAGTGCGTTACGAACGCACCGAGCTGCCAGGCCTGCATCGAGCTGGGGCCGGTGATCAACCAGAGCGGCACGGCCATCCCCTTTGCCGTGCTGGGTGCGAACTGCTCACAGGGCACCGCGCCCTTCACTTACCAGATCAACTGGGGTGATGGCGTGACCAACACCGCTGGAGATCACGTTTATGCTGAACCCGGCACCTACGGCGTGTGCATCACCATCGCCGATGCCAGCGGTTGCACCAGCGTGGACTGCGACACCGTGGTGGTGGATGCCAACGGCGGCATCTCGGTGAACCCGCCCATGGTCTACGACTGCCTGCAGGTGCTCAATGGCCCCAACATGCCCGGCACGCCCTGCACGAACCCGGCCACCGGTGTCACCGGCACGTGGAGCGCCAACTGTGTCTGTGTGCCCGACACCACGGGCGGTGCCTACGACTGCCTCGGCATGCTGAACGGCAGCAACCTGCCCGGCACACCCTGCTGGACGCCCGGCACCAACTTCATCGGCGTGTGGGATGCGAACTGCAACTGCAGCAGCGGCGGCGGTCTGCCCTGCCAGGCCGGCTTCTGGGTGATCCAGGCCTATGGCCAGGACAGCCTGCCCGTGCCCAACGAGGTGTGGGTGTGGAACCTCAGCACCGGCAACGGGGCGCTCTCCTACCTGTGGAACTTCGGTGACGGCACCACCAGCACCGACCCCTTCCCCACGCACACCTACAGCCAGAACGGCCCCTACCTGCTCTGCCTCACCATCGCCGATGCCAGCGGCTGCACCAGCACCAGCTGCGACACCGTCTCCATCGACGAGAACGGCCTGCTGAACGGCATGATGATCGGCGGGCATGTGGAAGTTGACCCCGCGCGCACCGATGGCTTTACGCTGAACGTGCAGAACCCGATCACCACGAGCATGGCCGAGCTGCAGGACCTCTCCCACGCCGCCATCTGGCCCAACCCCAGCAACGGCGACCTGAACCTGGCCCTGGTGGCCTCGACCGAAGGCTTGCTTCGCGTGAGCTTCTTCGATGTGAACGGCCGTGAGGTACGCCAGGAGAGCCGGTCGATGAACGCCGGCCGCAGCCAGCATCGCTTCGATATCGCCCACCTGCCTGCGGGCATCTACACCCTGCGTGCCACCGACCGCCATGGCAGCAGCCTCAGCATCCGGTTCGTGAAAGCGGAGTGATCCGCCGTCCGAATCCTTCCAGAAGCGCCCTGCAGCGATGCGGGGCGCTTCTGCGTTCGGGCGGTCCGATCGGATTAATTTTCAGACGCACCCAACCGATAGGGATCTGCGCCCGTGTATGGGAGTGAACGCCCAACGAACGAAACTTGATCCCATGAAACACGCGATCCGCTCCCTGGCCCTGACCGCCGCCCTTTCGGCCGGTGTGGCCGCCATGGCCCAATTCCCGTACGAGGTCACCGTATATGGTACGGTGGCCGGCTGCACGCCCAACTCGTTCGTGAACATCGCAACACTGCCCGGAACTGAACCTGCACAGGATATCGATGTACCGGTGCTGCCACCCACGTGCAGCTTCAGCGTGACGTTGAACATGAATTCCGCGACCGGTGGCTTCATCATCAGCACCCCTTGCTTGGGTGCCATCCAAACGGACACCGTGCTCTATGAGACCGATCCGGTATTGGACTCGGCCATGGTGTACGTGGTGTTCAACTGTGGCGGCACTACACCGGATTGCCTCGGCGTGCCCGGTGGCAGTGCCCTGCCGGGAACACCTTGCACCAGCACTGGCGGCGGGAACGGTATCTGGAACGCGGAATGCCAGTGCATCCTCACGAACGGTGATTGCCAGGCCTGCTTTACCGCATCGCAGGCCACCGATGGGAATGGTGACCCGATACCCTTCACCGCGGCATTCACGAACTGCTCCAGCGGCGGCACGGGGTCCATCGAGTACATCTGGGACTTCCCCTCCACGGCGATCACCGCTTTCGAGACCAGCTACACCTACAATGGCCCCGGTGTTTGGGTCGCCTGCCTGAACATGTATGCCGATGGCTGCACCAGCAACCTCTGCGACACCGTGCTGTTCGATGCGAACGGAATGCTGGTGGACGGACCGGTCGTGTACGACTGCCTGCAGATCCCCAATGGCCCCAACGTGCCGGGCTCGCCCTGCACCAACCCCGCCACCGGCGCCACCGGCACGTGGAGCGCGAATTGCGAGTGCATCACGAACACGACCGGTTGCCAGGCCGGTTTCTGGGTGGTCCAGGCCTACGAGGGCGACAGCCTGAACGGGGAGGTGACGCCCATCCCCTACGAGCTGTGGGTGTGGAACCTGAGCAACGGCACCAGCCCCTTCCAGTTCCTGTGGAACTTCGGCGACGGCACCACCAGCACCGACGCCTACCCCACCCACGTGTACGCCCAGAGCGGCCCCTATGAGCTCTGCCTCACCATGACCGATGCCGCAGGCTGCACCAGCACCAGCTGCGACAGCGTGAGCATTGATGGGAATGGTCTGTACGATGGCATGGCCCCGGTGGAGGAGGCCGCCCGCAACGGCTTCACCATCCGCGTGGTGAGCCAGCTGCCCACCGGCATCGCCGACCAGCCCGCCTTCACCGACACCCGCCTGTGGCCCAACCCGGTGAGCGATGTGCTGAACCTCCGCTTCGACACCAGCCTGCGCGGCAACCTGCCGATGAGCGTGATCGATGTGAACGGCCGCGAGGTGCTGGTCGCGAACGCCATGATCACCGACGGGACCAACCAGCTGGAGATCGCCACCGGTGCACTGCCCGCTGGTATGTACATGCTGCGCATGGGCAGCGACAACAAGACCATGAGCTTCCGCTTTGTGAAATACTGATCCGAACCTTGAGCTCCGGGGTCGCCCATCGTGCGATGGGCGGCCCCGGGCACAACGGCATGGTCACCGAAAGCCTCATCGAACGCTGCCTCCGCGAGGAACCCAAGGCGCAGTACGAACTGTACCGCGCCTTGTACGGGCAGATGATGGCCATCTGTGGCCGCTACGAACGCAACAAGCAGGATGCCGTGGCCCGCATGAACCAGGGCTTCCTGAAGATCCTGACGAACCTGGACAAACGACGGCCCGAGGTCCCCTTCGAGCTCTGGACACGACGCATCATGATCAACACGGTGATCGACGAGTTCCGCAAGGAGCGCCAGCGGAAGGCCACCGAAACGCTCGATGGCTCCCTGGATGATGGAACACTGGTGGAAGTGAACGACTACCTGCGCCACATGGAGGCCGATGCCTTCGCCGAGCTGCTGCAACGCGTGCCGGACATGTCGCGCAAGGTGTTCAACCTCTTCGCCATCGACGGCTTCGGCCACCAGGAGATCGCGCAGATGCTCGGCATCAGTGAAGGCACCTCGAAGTGGCATGTGGCCCACGCACGCCAGACCCTGCAGAAGGCCATTGCCCAGCTCGCCGGACAGACCACCGCAAAGACCGCCATCCGATGAACCTCGACAACGAATTCGACGAGCTGGCCCGGCGCAAGTTGCAGGAGCAGGACTTCCCCTTCGAGGAGGCGCACTGGCAGCTGGCCGAGCAGGCCATCGCCGCACGACGCGGCCGGAAACGTCGCGGCTTCTGGCTGCTGGGCGTGGCCGCCCTGCTGATGGTGAGCACAGCGGCGTGGTGGACACTGCGCGAGGCGGAGCCCGCCGGAACGCTCGCTTCCACAACGACCACGGCGAACGAGGCTCCATCGGCCACGGGACCAAACTCCAGGAACAAGGCCGAGGACATCGGACCATCGCCCACATCCGCATCGAACACCTCCACGTCCACAGCGGTCTCCGCATCGAACGATAACGCCTCGCCTGCCGTGGACCCGGACCAGAGCGTTGCCACACCTTCCAGTGCAGGTGATGCACCGAACACACCCGCGCAAGCCCAGGCGTCCAGCACCACGGCAGCACACACCGCGTCCGCCACACCCAACACGCCGCAACGCGATCGGAGCACATCGCCTCAGCGGACCAGCACCGCGGTGGCTTCAACGGGGATGACCAACACCGGCACACCGAAGGACGGCATGTCCAGCGCACCAACGAACACCTCCGTTCCGAACTCAGTGGACAATGGCCCGGGCACGCCCGCTATCACCAGCGGGACCACCCCCCCCTTGCTGGCCGCTGCCCCTGCTTCACCATCGACGGGGAACACCGCGGCGCCCGCTCCGGTCGCGACCGTTGATCCAGCGACTGATGCCTTCCCCAGCACCACGCAGAACGCGGACACCTTGGAGGGATCCGAGCCGATCACGCTCCTCACGACTCCTCCCACGACAAGCCCTGCCGACAGCGCCGCCACGGCACCCACCGCCGTGCCCGCCGTGCCGCCGATCATTCCCGATCGCGCGCCCTGGGAGATCAGCGTCCTCGGAGGGGCCTTCAGCAGCATCGCCACGTACAGCGGCGGGAACAGCGCGGAATGGTCCGGCGACATCTCCCGCGAGGTGAGCCCGGGCTTCGGTGCCGAGCTGATGCACCTGGGCCGCAACATCGGTCTGGGCGTGGGCCTGCACTATGGCACCTATGCCGAGCGCATCCAGGTATCGGCCATCGACCAGACGAGCATCGAACGCTGGAACTTCTGGTACCTCACGCCAGTGGACACCACCATCCTCGTGATCACCGACACCGTTGAACAAGGCGGACAGGTGGTGTACGAAGGGGTGAACGTGAACACCACGGTGCTTGTGCTGGCCCAGGGTGAGGACAGCACGGTGACCACCACCCGGGTGCGCAACGCCCGCGAACTGGTGAACCGCACGAGCTACCTGGAGGTGCCCCTGCTGGTCGATGCGCACCTGGTGCAGGGCCGCTGGAGCATGGGCCTGCGCGGCGGACCCACCGTGGGCCTGCTCACGGGTCGCACCGGCAGCATCCCCAACAGCACCAATGACGGCTACACCGAGCTGGGCGACCAGGCCTTCCGCGAGGTGGTCTTCGGCTGGACGGCGCGCGCCTACCTGCGTTACCGCTGGAACGCGGCATGGTCCATCGGCATCGAACCGGCCATGCGTGGCCTGTTCAGCAACAGCCTGAGCGAAGGGGATGTGCAGCGCCGCTCCAGCGCGTTCGGCGGGATGATCAGTCTCTCGTACCGCCTGCGTTAGGTCGCGTTGCCGATCTTCGGGGCATGAAGCGCATTGCACCGTTGCTCGTGATGCTCCTGGTGGGTTGCACCGATGTGCCTTCACCAGAAGCCGCACCGATGACCAACTTGGAAGCGCTCGCCGCCTCGCCCCGCGCAGGCATCCTCAACGCTGTGATCGAGATCCCCGCCGGCACGGTGGAGAAGCGGCAGTACGATACGGCCACGAACACCTTCCCGATCGACCTGCGGAACGGGCAGCCCCGCCTGATCCGCTTCCTGCCCTATCCGGCCAATTACGGCTTCATCCCGGGCACCCGGATGAACAAGGAGGAGGGCGGCGACGGCGACGCGGTGGACGTGTTCGTGCTGTGCGGCGCGGTGCCCAGCGGCACAGTGATGGAGGTGGACCCCATCGGCATCATCGAACTGCTCGATGCCGGTGAGCGCGATGACAAGCTCGTGGCCCTGCCCATCGATCCCACCCTGCGCACCGTGGAGGCCGGCGACATCCTTGAACTGCCCGAGGCCGCACGGAACATCCTGGTGACCTGGCTGCTCAACTACGACCCCGAGGACGGAGCCGAGCTGATCGCCGTGAAGGGCAAGGCCGATGCGCTCGCCACGGTGGAGCGCTGGCGGACGAAGTGATCAGCTGCGCAGCTCCGCGCCCAGCTCCTTCTCGAAGGCTTGGCGGATGCGGCCCATGGCCTTGTCCACCTGCTCATCGGTGAGCGTCTTCTCG
>CAUJFM010000192.1 GCA_963169595.1 Bacteroidota bacterium
GGGTTGGAGCCGGGGCGCGACATCGAAGTGGCTTACACCGGACTACGTCCCGGCGAGAAGCTCTACGAGGAACTGCTGGCCACCAGCGAGAACACGCTGCCCACGCACCATCCGCGCATCCTCATCGGCCGGGTGCGCGATACGGCGCCCGCCGACGTACGCGCCGGGCTGGCCGAGCTGGAGCGCCTGGTGGCCGCCGGTGACGAGGCCGCCCTGGTGCAGGTGCTGGAGCGGCTGGTGCCCGAGTACCGCAGCCACAATTCGGTGTTGAGTAGCTTTGACGCACCGTCGGACAAGGCCTGAACCACGAGGCCGGCCGCGACCGGTATCCATGACGAGGGACCGCAACCTGGAGATCGCCCGCCTGCAGAAGGAGATCGGCAACTACATCGGCCTGGGGCCGGACAGCCTCGTGTTCAACTACGAGGAGAACGGCAAGCGCACGAAGCTCTTCGTGATCACCCTGAACCCGCGCCACAACCAGAGTTTCCTGTTCCATGCCACCGAGGGCGTGGACAAGCTGGACGCGCTGGGCGTGATGCTGGACTACGTGAAGACCTACAAGGAGCGCACCAGCAGCTACACCATCCAGTGGAGCGCGCGCGGTGAGAGCGGCCTGCAGACCTCGTATTTCCGCGCCAAGAACGTGCTGGAGGCGCTGGACAAGCTCTTCTACGACCGCGACCCCAATAGCATCACGGTGTTCAGTGTGATCTTGAATCCGATGTCGTGAGGGAAGGAGGAAGGTAGAAGGAGAAAGGGAAAAGGAGGAAGGAAGAAGAGTGAAGAGTGAAGAGGAAGGACGGCGGAGCATGAGCACACGGGTACCGATACAAGTGCGATTCGCCGATGTGGACATGGCGCGGCACGTGCACAATGCCGTGTACCTGCACTGGTTCGAGGCGGCGCGGATGAAGTTCCTGGAACAGGTGGTGCCGGCCGACAATGATTGGAGCAAGCTGGGCCTGATCCTGGCCCGCAACGAGGTGGACTACCGCATGCCGGTGCGCCTGCACGACACCATCGAGGCCGAGGCGTGGTGCAGTGCGGTGGGCACCAAGAGCTTCGACCTCTCCTACCGCATCCACCGCATCGGCGGCGATGCGCCCGGCATCTGTGCCGAAGGCCGCAGCGTGATGGTCTGCTTCGACTACACCGTGCAGCGCACCATCGCCATCCCCGAGGATTGGCGCAGGCAACTGGAAGCGAGGATATGACCGTGATCGCCCGGTCACTCGCCCTGCTCTTCGTGCTGATCGCCCTGCACGCGGAAGCACAACGCACCAAGCCCCGGTACGCACCTGAACTGCAGCGCAAGCTGGCGGCCATCCAAAAGGACCTGGACCACTACGACCAATTGGATGTGCTGGACCAGGATGCCATCAGCGAAGTGCAGAGCCGCATTCTGGACCATTGCTTTCAGCTCCTGAACGACCCGCGCAGCGCAGCGCTTGATGCAAGGGACCTGGACCGCGGAGCCCTGCAATGCGTGGCATCGGACGATGACCGACTTTGGCTGCTGAGCCTGGACCTCAAGACCGGAGGCACTTTCCGTGAACGTTCAGCCTTCGCGCAGATCCGCCAGCAGGATGGGAACTTCGGCGTCGTATCCATGAACAACAGCGGCGAAGAGGGCTACGGCCATTGTGACCACTCCATTGCGTACTTCAGTTCCTTGGTCACGCTGGATGACAGCACCTACTTCACGGTGGCCTCCACCATTGGTTGCAGCACCTGCATCGAGTTATGCGCCACCACCCTGCGGATCCGGCCCGAGGGCATTTCTGCGCAGGTCTTCTTCTCCTACTCCGGAAGGATGGGGTTGGTACCCATCTTCGACCTCGACCCGACCTCTAACACCTTCTCCTTCGCCTACGAAGAGTTGGAGGGCGATCCGCTCTATCCCATGGAGGGCTTGCCCAAGCACTCGGGTTCGTTCCGCTATGAAGCCGGTAGCTTTCAATTGATGGAGCACTGTGAAACCCGTTGAACCACTGACCATGAAAGCGTTCCGATCGATCACTGCACCTGTTCTGGTCCTTTGCCTCCTCTTCACCGCGTGCTCTCCCCAGGAGCTGCAGAGCATCCTGAACAGCGCTGGTGGCACCACGGCGCTGAGCAATGAGGAGGTGGTGACCGGATTGAAGGAGGCCCTGCGCGTGGGTGCCGAGCGTGCGGTGGACCGCGTGGGTGCCACCGATGGGTTCTGGAGCAATGCCCTCATCCGCATCCCCTTCCCCCAGGAGGCCATCCAGGTGAAGAACACCCTCACCGACCTGGGCATCACCGGACCGGTGGAGCAGTTCGAGCGCACGCTGAACACCGCTGCTGAACGTGCGAGCCGCGAGGCCGTGCCCGTGTTCGTGGAGGCGATCACCAGCATGAGCATCGCTGATGGGTTCGCCATCCTGCGCGGTGGGCAGAACGCGGCCACCAACTTCCTGCGGGAACGGACCAGCACGGCCCTGCGCGCCCGTTTTCTCCCGGTGGTGGAACAGGCGACCAAGGAAGTGGCCCTCACCAACCACTGGCGACCCGTGGCCACAGCCTACAACACCGCCACCCTGCTCACCGGTGGCCAAGCGGTGGACCCCGACCTGAACGCCTATGTGACCGACAAGGCCCTGGAAGGTCTGTTCACC
>CAUJFM010000193.1 GCA_963169595.1 Bacteroidota bacterium
CCATCCAGCTGATCCATTGGGGGCCGGCCTCACCGAAGGGTCCTGCCGAGCCCCAAGCCAGCCGCTCGTGCGTGGTGCCCCACACGTTCATCCACCATTCAGGCAGGGCGAACTGGTCCAACGAGGCATCGTACATCGCGGCCAGCACCTGCGCGGCCACCTGCTCCTTCTTCGGACCGCTGATCTTCAGTCGCCATTCCTCCTTCGCACCGGGCAGCAGCTTGTCGCGGAAGCTCATCCATTCCACCTTCAATTGCTTGTTCGTCCAGGGCACTTCGATGCGCTGTGAGCGAAGGTGCTGCCGTCCGCGCTCCACAGCGACGAGATGCACCGCGAAGCCTCCGCGGTCCTCTTCCAGCACGGGAAGTTCCACGCGTTGCTGGCCACGCTTCAGGAGCATGGGGCGGCTCACCACGATGCGTCCATCGCGCTCCACCTCCATCAGCACGCGGCATTCGGGCAGGGCGGTGCTCAGCAGCAGCACTGCCTTCTCGCCCGGCTCGCACCGCTCCTTCACCGCCTGCACGTGGAACGCTGCATTCTCGAAGCCCGAGTTCTGGATCTCGGGATCGAAGAGGGTGAACACCTTGCTCGCCTTCACCACCTGGCCCGAGGGATCGACGGCCTCCATCTCCGCGAGGTAGGTGCCCACCTCCCAGGCCTGGATACCCGTGAGCGCGATGCGCGCCGCCTTGGACCGCACATCTCCGCGCTGCAACACTTCCGTGCCACGCGACCAGGTACCTGGATCCTGCTCGTCCGCATAGGCATCGTGTGGGAAGCGCTGCGCGAACACGTCCCGCGTCATCACGTGTCGGTCCGGTCGTTCCCAGTACCGTTCCCGCTTCACACCGCCTTCAGGCATCACCAGTCGAGTGATCCGCAGGTTGAACGGAGTATCCTGCTCCTGGCCGTTCAGGTTCACCACGCGGATGAGCGCACTGTCCGCCGTGCTGCGGTCCAGAGCGGCATCGATGCCCAGCTCCAGATCGATGCTGCGGTAGCCCACCACGAGCGCGGTGCGGGCATCGTGTGTCTCGCCCGTGATGTCGGTGACGGAAGCGACCACCTCGTAGCTGAAGCTCGGGTCCGCCTGGCGCGGGAAGGCACGGTCGGCCTCGGCGGTGAACTTCACCGCGAAGCGGCCCTGTGCATCGCAGGTGAGCTCCCCGCTGGCGACCTCGGTGCTGCGGCCCCAGGGCAGGCCACCCCAGCGCCAGCCGCACCACCACGGCATGATGGCATTGCGCAGCACGGTGTACTTCACCGTGGCGCCATCGAGCGGCACGCCCGCATAGCTCTTCGCCACCCCGGTGACCGTGGCCTCCTCGCCCAACTTGGGCGCTGCGCTCACCGGATCGAAGACCACCTCGAAGGTGGGCCGCTTGTACTCCTCCACCAGCACGTTCTTGCTGCCATCATCGGCCTCCAACGACCACGCGCCCGTGAGCCTTCCCTGCGGCAGCATGAAGCGCCCGTGGAAGGCCCCGAAGCGGTCGGTGGTCACGGTCAGGGTATCCACCTCCTCGCCATTTGCATCGGTCAGCCACACCTCGGTCTCATGGTTCGCCAGCACCTCGGTGCCCTTGCCCCGCTTCACGGTGACGATGCCCTTGAACTGCAGCTCCTGTCCGGGCCGGTAGATGGCGCGATCGGTGAAGAGGAAGGTGCGGATGCTGTCCGACGTGTCCTGGTGGTGGTCGTAGCTGTAGTGGTTGTCGCTCGTGATGCGGTCGGTTCCACGGGTGACCACGAAAGCAAGGCTGCCGCGCTGCCCATCCAGGTTGAAGCGCACCGCGCCCTCCTCCGACGACATCGCGCTCGAAACGACCGTGCTGGTCCTCTTGCCACCATCCCAGGCCATGAGCACGGCCTCCACCCTGGCACCGGCGACCGGCCGGCCCATGGTGCGGTCCAGCACAAGCAGCTCATGCGTGCTGCCCTCGTAGCGATGCACAAGCGACAGCTCGGTGACCTGCACACCGCACCAGCTGATGGACCCTCGATCGGGCGTAAACGACGCCTCATTGCCGATCAACAGCGCATACCGCCCCAACGGCAGGCCCTCGATCGCGATCTCCACCGCATGCTCGTTCAGGTCGCCATCGTCGGGAAGGTCCACGCTCCACTCCTTCAGCGGCTTCTGCCTGAGCAGCCACGCGTTGCGGTCGGGGTCGTAGCGGCGCTCGTTCTCCCCGCGGTCGGGATCGCTCACGATACGCACCCAGGCCTTCGTGGTGTTGCGGTACTTCACCAGCGCGAGGAACTCACGTCCGGGAGGCACGGCCTGCTCCGTGGTGATGCTGACCGAGGGCTGTTGCATCCGAGCCAGCTGCGCGGCGGCGTTCCGTGCCCCGAATGTGCTCGGCCACTTGGCCACGGCCTCCTTGCAGAGGTCCACGGCGGTCTTGTGCTCCCACTTCCAGTCGTCGCCGCGCAGCCGGTCGTACTTGGCGGCCATCTCTTCGTGCCAACGCGCGATGGCCACCATCACCTCGGCCTCACTGGCCTCGTTCGGCAGACGCGTGCGGAGCAGTTCCAAGGCACCGAGGTAGAGGCTGTCCTTCCCGGGCAGCACGCTGCGCTCCCGCACATAGGTCAGGCGCTGCAGCACCACATCCACATAGGCATCGAGCTTGTCCGCGTTGATGTGCAGCCGCTCCAGCCGCTGGTAAAGGCGCAAGGCCTGGAACTCCCAGGAGGTGGAGTCGCGGTGCTGGAGCGAACGGTACAGGAAGGGCTCGAAGAGCTCGAAGTCCCAGGGGTCGTTCAGCGTGAAGCGCCACGACGGCTCGGCGAGGCGGGTCTCGGTGTTGCTGAAGATGCGCAGCGCACGATGGGCCAGGACATCGTAGACCGTCGGGCGCAGCGGGATCGCAGCGGGATCGCCGACCAGCAGCTCGGCCAGTTCGCCCACGGGGATGTGCCGCAGCGTGTCGTAGGGCTCCAGGGATGCCTGCGCTTCGCGGATGATGCGCTCCATGAAGCGGCCCTGCGTCCAGGTGTCGGGGTCACTGGCATCGAAGGAACCGTCCAGCTCGGTGCGGTCCATGATGCGCCAGCGGTCGCGCTGGTACCGCTGCCACCAGCGGTCCATGAGGGTGCTGTGCAGCAGTTGCGCCAGCGGCACGGGTGCTGTGGCTGCGCGCTGCTCCAGGGGCTGAAGGATGCTGTCCGGAACGACCCCGGTAAGTTCCTGGAACACCGCCCGGCGCGCCCAGGCCGCGAACTCCAACCGCCATTCACCGGAGGTCTGCGCCTCGGCCAGCAAGGCGTCCGTGCGCTCCAAGGCGCTGGCATACTGGCCAAGGCCCGCGAGCGAATCGATCGCGGCCCAGCGGGGATCGGAGGTGGCCGGTCCAGTGCTCATGGTGTTCTTGGTGGTGCTGCAGGCGGAAAGGGTGAAGGCCAGGAGCAGGAGCCCAAGGGCCCAGTGGATGGTGCGCATGCGGAGGTGATCTTCCGGGAACAAAGGTGGGCCGGTCCATTGCTTTGCGAACGACCGTTCGTCACAGTGCTGCGCATCTTTACCCCGTGGCAAACCCTCCTCTCCCACACCCCGGCCCCTTCCTTGAGCGGCTCTTGGCTGAATTGGACCGAATGGGCGTGGAGGTGAACGGGCTGCATCTGGACCATCTCTGCTACCGGGTGGGCACAACCGAACGCTACGCGCTGCTGCGGGACGCGCTGTGTGCCGATGGTGAGCTGCTGGCCGAGACGATGATCGGCGGAAGGCCCATCGCCACGTTCCGCCTACGCACACCGATCATCCATGACCAGCGCGCCATCCACCTGGTGGAACTGCCCGCACCAAAGCCGGGCAGCCCATATGCCGAAGGATGGGAACACGCGGAGTTCGTGGTGGATGAGGACTTGCTCTCCTTCACGCAGCGGTACCCGCAGGTGAACTGGGACCTCTCGGACCTGGACAAACCCGTGAACGCCGATGTGCGCCTTCGCCTCGGCGACATCAGCATGAAATTCCACCGCATGGCGTTGGACGAGGTGATCAGGCGCGAGCAGGCGGGGGATCGCTAACGATCACTTGCCTTATACGATGCATCGTGCATCGGATCACCCCACCTGGATGTGGACCGACCATGACCGCCGGGCATGGCGCTAGAACGA
This sequence comes from Bacteroidota bacterium, assembly GCA_963169595.1. GTDB lineage: Bacteria > Bacteroidota > Bacteroidia > Flavobacteriales_F > PHOS-HE28 > PHOS-HE28. The sequence continues at coordinate 4,129 of CAUJFM010000193.1, forward strand.
TCGCGCCACGTCCACCTCGGGGTCCAGCGCAGCGCCATCGAGCAGGTGCGCGGCCAGGTGCTGCGCGCACCACGGGGCCAGCAGCACACCGCGCGATCCCAGTCCGTTGAACACGGCCTGCGCGGGACCGGTGATGCCCAACAACGGCCGGCGGTCCTGCGCCGTGGGCCGCACACCGGCGGCATGGTCCACCACTTGCACGGGGGCCTGCACCAGGGCTTGCAGCCGCTCCAGCAGCCAGGCACGCGCCTCGTCCGTAGGGCCGGCAAAGACATCGTCCCACTTGAAGGTGGCGCCCACGCGGTAGAGCCCTCTGCCCAGCGGCAGCACGAAGACGCCACGATGCACCATGCGCGAGAGCTGAAGCCCCGGGATGCGCACCACCAGCGTCTCGCCCTTCACGGGCACCAGCCCCGGCACGTCGCCGAAAGGCCCTTCGCAGCGCACGAGCCAGCGCGCCTGCAGCTCGCCGATGCGCACCTGGTCCGGCGTGATAATGATCTCTTCTGGAGCCACATCGGCCTCGGTGAGCTGACCCGCCGCGAGCAGCTGCTGCCGCTGGGCCTCAAGCAGGGCGGGCACATCCAGCCAGGCGGCCGGCCACACGGTGCCATAGCCATGCGGCGCGGCGATGGGTGCGGCATCCACCTCGGGCTCGGGGTGGCGGTGCACGAAGGGCGCGCTGGCGGGATCCTGCAAGGCGCGCTGCCATTGGTCCACCTCGCGCGGCGTGGGGAAGAGCTTGACCAGGGGAAGCTCCTGCCAGCAGGTGATGCCCAGCCGTTGCTGCCACGCGGTGTAGAAGCCCTGGGCGAGCGGCAGCAGTTGGGCCGCGCGCCAGCTGGGCACATCGCGTCGCAGCACAACGGGGTTGACCACGCCCCCGGCGGCCATGCTGGCGTTGCCGGGCCGCTTGCGATCGAACACATGCACCCGCACCCCGCGCTGCCGCAGCGTCTCGGCCAGCACCGCCCCGGCGATGCCGCGGCCCAGGATGAGGACATCGGTGTGCATGGGGCAAAGGTGGGGCACCGGGCGCACAGGCGGAACCGCGCCGATCGCGGCATCCAAGAGGGCGGCAACGCTCGCACACGACGCGGCAACC
>CAUJFM010000194.1 GCA_963169595.1 Bacteroidota bacterium
CGATCGGCCCGCTACCGTGGAGCCAGTGCTCAGCGCGGAGGAGATCCTGTACTACCAAGGCCTGGTGCGCCGGATCCCAGTGCCGGACAACGTGCTCGAGTATGCCGTGAAGCTCGTGGGGCGCACGCGTCCCGGTACGGAGACGGCCCCGGCCATCATCAACGACCATGTCAGTTGGGGGGCCGGTCCGCGCGCATCCCAGTTCCTGGTGATCGGGGCCAAGGCACATGCCCTGGCCCATGGTCGGTTCTCGCCGGATATTGCGGATGTGCAGGCCGTGGCGCTGCCCATCCTCCGCCATCGCCTAGTGAGGAACTACAAGGCCGAGGCGGAAGGCGTCACCATCGATCGGATCGTCTCCGGCATCCTCTGATCGTTCGTGGGATACCACGGTTACCCCGAAGGTGGGGAATGACCGTGGTCAGCATGGCACTTCCGGGATCCCCTATTTTTGGGAGGTACCAACCCTTCGCACCGTGCTGCAATCCGTACGTCGCAAGCATCGCTTGATGCTCCTTCTCGCGTTGTTCGCCATGGGCGGACTGCGGGCCCAGTTGCCCACGGTGGACATCACCCTGGTCCAGACCGTGGAAGGTCCGGTGGAGGTGCGCATCCGGCCCGATGGCCCCTTCGATGGGTTGATGTCCAGTATATCTTTCACCATACGTTGGACTGACGGACAGGCCAACTTGGGTACGATACAGCAGTTCTCGCCCGTCAATGTCTATAGCCCAGTGAACAAATCTGGGCCGGAGCAGGTATCCAATGGATTCCGCTACCAGGTCTTTGCGGGCTTTGGTTTCGTACCGCTTTACGATGTGCCCACCGCCTGGACCGGTGGCGAGGAGATCGTCCTGTGCCGCATCAATGTCATCAATGGCACCAGCGCCTTCAACATCGTGAACGATGACTGGACGAACGATATCAACAACAACGGCAATTTTTACGTCTCATTGAACGGCCAGGGTCGCACTGGCGAGATCTATACCATTTCCACATCGGCGGAGGATGTTCCGTCATCAATGGGCGGAGTGATCATGGCGCCGGTCCCGGCCGACCGCATGTTGTCCATCACCATGCCCGGGGAGCATGCCGGACCTGTGGACCTCCGCGTGACGGATGCAGCAGGCCGCATGGTGAGGCAGGAGAAGCTGGTCTTCCAAGGTGGCGTGCCCGTGACCGTGGATGTTTCCGCGCTCCCGGCAGGGGCCTATGTGCTCCATCTGTTGTCCGCTGCGGGAAGCAATGCGCAGCGGATCGTCGTGCAACATTGAATTGTCCGCATCATGAGCTTGCTAACACGTCTTTTCAGGCAGGGCTTGGTCATTGGATCGATATGGTCCTGCACAGTCCTTGTCGCCCAGGAGGTGGGACCGTGGCGCACCGTGATGGAGGCCGAGGTGGCCGGCCGCGGTGAGCGCCGGATCGTGCCCGCGCAGTACCGCACCATGGCGGTGGATGTGAATGCCATGGCCGCGCAGTTCGATGAAGTGCGTTCAACGCCGGGGATGGTGGCCACCATGATGGTGCCTCTTCCGGAAGGTGGCGCCGAGCGTTTCCGGTACTGGGCCAATGAGGTGATGCATCCGGAGCTCGCATCGCGCTATCCGGAGATCAGGACCTTCACGGGGGAAAGTGTGGACCGTCCGGGCATCCAGGCCCGTTTCGACCTCACTCCGCACGGGTTCCACGCCATGGTGATGGACCAGGAAGGAGGCTGGTGGTTCATCGATCCCTACGCGTTCGGCGATGCGAGCACCAGCATCATCTACCGCAAGGCCCATTTCTCCAAGGCGCTGCCTGCAGGCTTCAACCCATGCAGCTACGAGGAGGTGAACGATATTGATGCCGCTGCCGAGCAGACGCGCCAATGGATACAAGAAATGGGAGTGGACCGTGTGGGGGACTGCCAGAAGCGCACTTATCGGCTGGCCTTGGCCTGCACCGGTGAGTATGCCAACTACCACGGGAGTAACACCACGAACAACAACAAGGCGCTTGCCCTCGCCGCCATGGTCACCACCATGACCCGGGTGAACGCCCAGTTCGAACGGGATGCCACGCTCACCATGGTGCTGGTGGCCAATACCGATCAGCTCATCTACCTCAACGCATCCACCGATCCCTATTCCAACACCAATGGATCGGCGATGCTGGGCCAGAACCAGACCGCCTGCGACGGGGTCATTGGATCGGCCAACTACGACATCGGGCATGTGTTCAGCACCGGCGGTGGTGGCGTGGCCTATCTCAACAGCCCGTGCAACAACAGCTTGAAGGCGGGAGGGGTCACCGGTCAGCCCAACCCGGTGGGCGACCCGTTCGACATCGACTATGTGGCGCATGAGATGGGTCACCAGTTTGGTGCGAACCACACGCAGAACAACAACTGCAACAGGGCCAGTGCCGCCGCTTTTGAGCCGGGCAGCGCCTCCACCATCATGGGCTACGCGGGGATCTGTGCGCCCAATGTCCAGAACAACTCCGACGCGTATTTTCATGGGTACAGCATGCAGGAGATGGCCGCGAACATCACTGTTGGCACATCGAGCAGCTGCCCGGTGGTCACCTCGTCCGGCAACACGGCCCCGACAGTGAACGCCGGTGTGGACCGTACCATTCCGCGCAGCACGCCCTTCATCCTCACCGCAACGGGCAGCGATGTGAACCCTGGCAACACCCTCACCTATTGCTGGGAGCAGATGAACAATCAGGTCTCCACCCAGCCGCCTGTGGCGACCAGCACCAGTGGACCCAACTTCCGTTCGTTCACCCCCACCACGGGTACACAACGGTACGTTCCGGCGCTCAGCGCTGTGGTGGCCGGCACCACACCCACGTGGGAGGTGCTTTCCAGCGTGGGCCGCACCTACAACTTCCGCGTCACCGTGCGCGACAACGTGACGGGGGCCGGGTGCAACGGTCAGGACAACATGGTGGTGACCGTGTCCGGTACGGCCGGTCCCTTCCTGGTGACCCAGCCCAACACCAACGTATCCTGGGCAGCTGGCAGCACGCAGACGGTGACCTGGGATGTGGCTTCCACCAATGTGGCCCCCGTGAGCTGTTTGAACGTGGATATCCTGCTCTCCGTGGATGGTGGCTTCACCTATCCCTACACGCTTGTGACCTCCACGGCGAACGATGGCAGTCAGACCGTGACCATCCCGTCCATCCCGGCCACCACCACGGCCCGCGTCATGGTGAAGGCCAACGGCAACATCTTCTACGACATTTCCAACGCCAACTTCGCGATCACGGTACCCACCTCACCGGACTATGCGCTCAGCGTGGCGAGCCCATCGGTGAGCGTGTGTGAGCCGGCCAATGCCGTGTATGCCGTACAGTCCACTTCCCTGGCAGGATACACCCAGCCCATCACCTTGGGCACCACGGGTCTGCCCGCCGGGCTCACCGGATCCTTCAGCCAGAACCCCATCACACCGGGTGCGAACGCCACCCTCACCATCTCGGGAACACAGAACCAGTTGCCGGGTACGTATGGGTTCACACTGGCCGCCACCTCTGCAAGCGGGAACCGGTCGATACCCCTCACCCTCATCATCAATGACGTACCGGGAGGCGTGGTCCGCACCGCTCCCCTCAACGGCGCCACGGGTGTGGCTCCGGGCGGAGTACTGACCTGGAACGCAACACCGGGTGCGACCAGCTATGCCCTGCAGATCGCGACGGATGCCGGCATGGTCAATATCATCGAGAGCGCGGTGGGCGTTTCCACCACGAGCTATACGCCCGGAAGTGCGAATGCGCCGTTGACCACCTACTTCTGGACCGTGCAGGCGGTGAACGACTGTGGTTTCGGGCCCCTCACCCCGGTATGGTCCTTCACCACGGCGGCCTGCGTGCCGGTGCAGGTGCAGGTCACCACCGACCGGTATGGGGATGAGACCACGTGGGAAGTGGTCCAGGGCGCCACCGTGGTGGCCTCTGGTGGGCCGTATGCCCAGCTGCCCGGCAATGGCACGCAAGCCCAGGCCCCGGTGGACCTCTGCCTGCCGGCCGGGTGCTATCAGCTCAAGGTCTATGACAGCTATGGTGATGGCAATTGCTGCAGCTACGGCAACGGCTTCGTTCGCGTGGTGGATGGTACCGGAACGGTCCTCGCCAATGTGAGCCAGGACATCAATGTGGGAGCACCGGTCACGGTTTCGTTCTGTGTGGCGGCCCAGGTGCTGATCTCACCCAAGGTGCTGCTCGAGGGACCTTACGTGTCAGGGCAGTCCTTGATGCATGATTCCCTGCGGGTGCGCGGCATGATCCCCTTGACGGAGCCCTACACCGCATTGGGCTATGATCAGCTGGCGGGGGGCGGTGGCGAGATCACCACGGCCGGGGTGCTTGCCACGGCGGGCAACAATGCCATTGTCGATTGGGTGCGCTTGGAACTGCGGTCGGCGACGAACAATGGCACCGTGGTGGCCACGCGCCAGGCCTTGGTGCAGCGCGATGGGGATGTGGTCATGGCCGATGGGACCTCGCCGGTGGTCATGAACGTGCCGCCGGGGAACTACTACCTCGCCATGCTCCATCGGAATCACCTCGGCTGCATGACGCTCACCACGCGAACGCTGGGGTCCACTGCGGTGGCGGTCGATCTGAGCGCAACGGCCACCACCATGTTCGGCACCGATGCGCGCAAGGTTTCGGGAGGGGTGGCCCTGCTGTGGGCGGGCAATGTGGTGCTCGATGGGCGACTGGCCTACACGAACCAGGACAACGACCGCGATCCCATCCTTTCAGCCATCGGCGGAGTGGTGCCAACCGCCACCGTCATGGGTTATCGCGCCGAGGATGTCAACCTGGATGGCACGGTGAAGTACACCGGTAGTGGCAATGACCGCGACCCCATCCTGACCAACATCGGAGGTGTCGTTCCCACCAACGTGCGTTTGGAGCAGCTGCCATGATGGTGCGCGGAGGCTTTTTCCTGGGATGGGTGATGCTCATGGCCCCATCGCTGCTTGCCCAGCAGTGGGAGGTGTTCGACATGGCGGGAGAGGGATTGCCGAGCAATACCATCACGGACCTCGTTCAGGATGATGATGGGGTGGTCTGGGCCGGGACCGATTGGGGGCTATGCCGGTTCGACGGATCGGCATGGACCGTACTGCAGGCCGGCACATCCGGGCTTCCGGGCAATGAGGTGACCTGCCTGGCCGTGGACAGCCTGGGCCGGTTGTGGGTGGGTACGGCCACCAACGGCATCGGCATTCTGGCAGGGGAGGGCTGGACCTATCTGGACAACACGAACAGCCCCATTGCCACCGAAGGTGTCAAGCACATCCATCACGACCATCGTGGTTGGGTGTGGATCAGCACCGAGCTCGGGCTCTATTGCCACACAGGGGAGGAGTGGCGGCATTACGACAACACACCGGAGAGCCATGGCGGCTTCACCTTCTTCGGGCCCAACGTGCGCGCGGTGGATGTGCGTGAGGATGGCCTGGTGGCCGTGGCCACGATGAACGCCGGGCTCACCTACCTCACCGAGACCGAGTTCGTCTACTATACGGCCGCCAGCAGCAATTTTCCCGATAACTCCATGAACGATGTGGTGTTCGATGAGAACGGGGACCGCTGGCTGGCCTGTCCCTCCGGAGGACTGATCTGGCATGCGGCATCGTTCATGGGGGGGCCTTGGTTCCAGTACGATTCGTTCACGGCCGGCTTGCCGAACAACACGATGCTCTGTGTGGTGATCGACGATGCCGGGCGGAAACTGGTCGGCTCGGAGACCGCAGGCATCATCGTGTTCGAGGGGCAGGGCAACTTCACGGTGATGGACCAGGCCGGGACCGGGCTTCCATCGGACCAGGTGCGCTGCCTGATGATCGATACCGCCGGGGTGCTCTGGGCGGGTACCCATGCGGGGGTGGCCCGATACAACCCCGGCATGGATGTGACCGACCGCTCCATGTTCGCTGGGGCCACGGCCTACCCCAACCCGGTGAGCGATATGCTCCATGTACAGCCCGCTGGACAGGGCGGTCAGGTCAACTGGCAGGTGACCGACCAGCTTGGACGTATTGTGCAGAGCGGCGTTGTGCCCGGTATCGTCCCGTTCGTTGTGGATATGGCCTCCTTGGCCCAGGGTACTTACCTGGTCCAGCTCCGGATCGACGGCCGCAGCGAGGTGCTCCGGATCGTTAGGAACTGAAGGGATCGGCTTCTTTGGAAGTTGACGCGCATGGGTGGACCCGGTATATTGCCGTTCCTTTTGCTCCCGTCCCAACCTTCCGATCCCGGATGAAGCATCGTTACCTCCTTTCGGTGGTGGTACCCGGTCTGTTGTTCGCCGCCACGGCTGCAGGCCAATGCAGCTTGACGAACGCCACGAGCTGTGTCTGCCGAACGGCCGGCCAGACCACCTGCGACCTCAAGCCTGACATTACCATTTCGTGGTTCGGCCTACAGAACTACCTCAGTGGTCCCACGGAGAACCCCCAGACCGGCACCCAGGCGGGGCGCCTGAAGATCTCCGGTTCCACCCCGAACATCGGGTATGGCCCCTTGGAAGTGCGCACGGCCGATCAGAGCGGATTGCGTCATTTCGTGTGTGGTACGGACACGTTCACCGTCAGCGGGCAGACCGGGTTCAATTGCCCCAATGGCCAGAACCCCAAGCAGATCATCTTCCAACAGGTGTACCGCAAGCAGGGCAACACCATGATCCGCAACGAGCGGATGGCCGGAAGCATGACCTATCACTCGGCACACAGCCACTACCATGTGAACGATTGGACCACGATGGACCTGAAGATCCAGGACCCTTCGGAGCCCGATCCCCGCAAGTGGCCCACGGTGGCCTCCGGCGCCAAGATCGGTTTCTGCCTGATGGACTACGGTGCCTGCAGCTCCTACCCCGGTCACTGCCGCACCTCGCAGGAGTACAATGGCGGTACGGCCCTGAACAGCAGTGCGAACTTCCCGAACTATGGGCTTTATGGCAACTACCAGTGCGGCACCAACGTGCAGGGCATTTCGGTGGGGCGTACGGACATCTACAGTGAGCAGTTGGACATGATGTGGATCAACGTCATGAGCGGCTTGTGCAACGGCAACTACTGGATCGTGGCCGAGGCCGATCCCACCAACGTGTTCGTGGAGGAGAACGACGACAACAACTACACGGCGATCCCCTTCACCATGACCCAGCAGCGGCCGGCCGGCAGTGGGGGTACGGCGAGCATTCTTGCGCCCAACGGCATCCGCGCCGTGGCGGGCACCCCGGTGCGGCTCACGGCCACTCCGGGCTACAGCTATCTGTGGAGCAATGGGGCCACCACCCGCACGATCGATGTGACCCAGGCCGGTACCTACAGCGTCACGGTCACCGCACCTTGCGGAAGCCTGACCTCCAGCTCGGTCAACGTCACGTTCGAGACACCGCTTCCCGCACCGGTGGGAACGGGAGCCACGGTGGTGGGCCCGGCGAGCGCAACACTTTCCGCAGCAGGCCAGGGAACGGAACTGGTGTGGTACAACGCACCCGCCGGCGGGAATGCCTTGGCCACGGGCGCACAGTTCCAGACCCCGGTGCTCTCCAACACCACCGACTATTATGTTTCAACCCGGTCGGTCTCTCCCGGAGTGCACACCTATGGCGCCAAAACGGACCGCACCGGCACCACCCAACTCACCAACAATGCCCGTCAGTGGCTCATCTTCGATGCTGCTCAGCCGTTCGAACTGGTCTCGGTGAAGGTCTATGCCGCGAACAATGGTGACCGGCACTTCGTGCTGAAGGACAACGTGGGCAATGTGATCGCAGAGCGGTATGTGTACGTGCCTACGGGCATGCAGCGTGTGCAGTTGAACATGAAGGTCCCCGCAGGTACGGGGCATATGATCACGGCCTACGATGACAACACCGAGATCGTGCTGGACCTCCATCGCGATGACAGCGGTGTGAGCTATCCGTATGCCGTGGGTGGTGGTCTCGGTACCATCACGGGCAGTACGGGTGGTTCGTCCTACTACTACTACCTCTATGATTGGGAGGTGAGGACGCCCGAGCTGGTACGTGAGAGCCCGCGTGCCCTGGTCACTGCTACCGTGACCGAAGGAGTGGTGGTGGACGTGAAGGCCTTGTTGCAGGGGCCCTACAAGGTAGCCACGGGGATGATGTCCGATTCCCTGCGCGTGCTGGGTCTGCTGCCTTCCACGGAGCCCTTCACGGCACTTGGCTTCGCTCACGCCGGTGGTGGGGGAGGGGAGGTCCTGTCCCCGTCGCTCCTTTCGGTGACCGGTGCCAATGCGGTGGTGGACTGGGTGCTTGTTGAACTCAGGAGCGCAGCACAGCCTGCACAGGTCCTGGCCACGAAGAGCTGCCTGTTGACCCGTAATGGCCAGGTGATCGCCGCAGGTGGCGGGCTTCCCCGCTTTGCCGTGCCGAACGGGAATTACCATGTGGCCATCCGTCACCGCAACCACTTGGGCTGCATGACGGCCGCCCCGCTGGCCCTAGGTGCAACGGCCACCGTGGCCGACCTGCGGCAGAGCAGCACGGACACCTTTGGCACGGCCGCCCGTCGGCAGGAGAGCAATGGACAGATGGTCCTTTGGGCCGGTAATGTCCAACGCGATAACCAGGCGAAGTACACCGGCGAGAACAATGACCGCGACCCTATTCTCAACAGTATTGGCGGGGTCATTCCTACGAATACGGCGAACGGTTATCTTTCGATGGATACGAACATGGATGGCGTGGTCAAGTACACCGGCGGCGCCAATGATCGTGACATCATCTTGAACAACATCGGTGGGGTCATTCCCACCGAGACCCGACTCGAGCAGCTCCCCTGAACCCAGCTCCCCTGACCAGAACCACCCTTACCCTTTCACATGTTCCGACCAACCCTTTCTTTTAATCTGGCCCGGATCGCAGGCATTGCCCTGTTGGCCGGTGCCTCCACATCGGCGTGGGCACAGCCCGGTGATGTGAACCGGATCGATGTCCGGCTTGTGCAATCCGGTCCCACCCAGTTGGAGGTTCAGTTGCGGCCTAACAACACCTGGACGGAGACGGACGGGGTGGTGAACCTCACCTTTGCCATCCGTTGGCAAACAGCGGCAGGTGGCACGATCAGTGGGTTGGCCAACCTGACCCAGCCTGATGCTTGTTTTGCCGCAGGTATCCAGCTGGCCTACAACTCGGGTATCTCGAACGTTGATGCCGGGGGCTTCCGCTATCGTGGTTTGAATGCCACGGGTGCCGGATGGAGCGCTGATGATGGCTGCTCCTTTGCTGCGAACACGTGGCATACCTATGCTCGCTTGAACGTCTCCAACCTCACGGGTTGTGGTCTGTTCGAGGTGGTGACATCGGATGCCTACACGCAGGCGAACAACTCCAACTGGTTCATCAGCCTGGGTGGCGTGAACGTTACCGCCAACTCGCAAGTGGTCGGCCCCGGTGTGCAATTGGGCGCATGCAATGTGGATTGCCTGGGGGTGATCGGTGGCTCGGCCCTGCCTGGAACGCCTTGCGATGATGGCAACGCGTGCACGGTCAATGATGTTTACACGGGAACTGCCCCCAATTGCGGATGTGCGGGAACGCCTGTGGCGGCCCCTGTCCTCAATACTTTCGGCAGCAACTCGCCGATCTGTGCGGGTTCCACGCTCTCCCTGAACGCTTCGGCCACGGGGACGGGTGTCATTACCTACTCATGGAGCGGTCCCAATGGGTTCAGTTCCACCACGCAGAACCCCTCCATTCCGAATGCGACCACGGCCGCTTCCGGCAACTACACGGTCACGGCCTCCAATGGTTGCGGCACGGACTCCGAGACCTTCTCGGTAACGGTGACGGCCGCCCCGAGCGCTGGTACGCTGAGCGGTAATCAGAGCATTTGCGTGGGTGGCAGCACCACCTTCAGCAGCACGGTGGGTGGCGGCACCTGGACCAGCGGCAACACGGCGGTGGCCACGATCGACCCGGGCACGGGCGCGATCAGCGGCGTATCAGCCGGCACGGCGACGATGACCTACACGGTGACGGGCACGGGTGGTTGCTCCAACGCAACGGCCACGCGCACGGTGACGGTGACGGCGGCCCCGAGCGCGAGCTTCAACTATAGTGGCTCGCCCTACTGCAGCACCAGTGGAACGGTGACCCCGAGCTTCTCCGGCAGTACTGGCGGGACCTTCTCCAGCATCGCTGGCCTGACCATCACCAGCAGCACTGGCGCGGTGAACACCGGCACGAGCACTGCGGGTACCTACACAGTGACCTACACCGTACCAGCGAGCGGCGGTTGCGCCCAGTTCCAGGCCACGGCTTCCATCACGATCACGGCCGCATCGACCTGGTATGAGGACCAGGACGGAGATGGTTTTGGTGACCCCAACAGCACGGTGCTTTCCTGCACCCAGCCGGGTAACTATGTGTCCAACAACACGGACAACTGTCCGAACCTTTCCGGCCTCCAGGGCGACCAGTGCAACGATGGCAATGCGGGTACGATCAACGATGTGATCACCGCCAATTGCATCTGTGCAGGCACGCAGCCCAACGATTGCCTTGGCGTACCGGGTGGTACCGCGCAGCCAGGCACTCCCTGCGATGATGGTCTGGCCACCACGGGCAACGACACGTGGAACGCCAACTGTGAGTGCGTTGGTCAGCCGATCGACTGCGAAGGAGTGGCCGGCGGCAGCGCCCTGCCCGGCACGGCGTGCAACGATGGCAATGCGTCCACGATCAACGATACGTGGAACTCGAACTGCCAGTGCGAAGGCACGTTGCTTCCGAACGATTGCAATGGTGTTCCCGGTGGTTCTGCGCTTCCCGGCACCCCGTGCGATGATGGTCTGGCCACCACGGGCAACGACACGTGGAACGCCAACTGCGAATGCGTTGGTCAGCTGATCGACTGCGAAGGAGTGGCCGGCGGCAGCGCCCTGCCCGGCACGGCGTGCAACGATGGCAATGCGTCCACGATCAACGATACGTGGAACTCGAACTGCCAGT
>CAUJFM010000195.1 GCA_963169595.1 Bacteroidota bacterium
TCCAGGTCGCCCTGTGCCCACGCGACGGGGAGCGACAGGCCGAGCAGCAGGGTGGCAAGGGAAGGGCGGAGCATGAGCAGCGAATGTAGCAGCCAGACCTTAGCGGAGCAGGCCGGCCAGGTCGCGCAAGGCGCTTTCCAACAGCGTGCTGTCGGTGCGGGCCGCTGGTGGGGTTTGTGGGGGCGCATCCAAGGCGCGGGCGATATCCAAGGGATCCTGCTCCTGTACCATGAACCGACCTGTTCGCCCGTGGATCCGGCCGAGGTATTCCTGTTCGGCCTGCCCCGGTGTGGGAACGATGAGCGCACTGCGGCCCAGGGTCACCAGGTCCATCAAGGTGGTGTAGCCGCTCCGGGAGACCACGAGGTCCGCCGCGGTCAGGGCTGCTGCAAGGTCCTCCGAGCCGAGATGGGAGATCCGTTCCAGGTTCCCGGTGCGGTCCTGGCCCGGCGCACCGGGCAGCCCGCGCACCAGCAGGTGCCGGCCGGGCAGGTCGCGGAGCTGCTCGGTGAGCCGTTGCTCAAAGAGGGTCCGCTGCGGTTCGGGTCCGCTGATCACGGCCACCACGCGATGGCGTGTGGTCGGCAGGTGGGCCGGATGCTTCATCCGGCTGTGCACACCGATGTAGCGAGCGTTCGCAGGCAGTTGGGCGCCGTGGGAAAGCTCCCCCGCCAGGCCCGGCGCCTCCGGTTCGTCCATGATCCAACAGCGGTCGAAGCGGGCCATGTGGCGCAGGTTTAGCTTGCGCAGCGCGCCCTGTGCGAACGGCGTGAACGGAAAGACCTGGTGGGTGATGAGCACGCTGGGCAGATCGGCACCGCGCACGCCGAAGCGTTGGTCGCTGATCACCGCGTCCAATCGAAGGTCGCTGCGCAGCCGGTCGAACAAGGCCTGCTCCTGGCGGACACTGCGCACCATCGCGGGGAATTGACGCGCCATGCTCCAGAGCTGGCTGGGCCCCTCGCTGTACCGGATGGTCAGGCCCGGCAGGCGCACGGTCTCCAGTTCGGGGAACTCCCGTGCCAGCAGGACAAGTGGTGCCTGGTCCGCCGCGATGATCGGCGTGGCACCATGCGCCATGAGCTGCCGGATGATCGGTACGCAGCGCGTGGCATGCCCCAAACCCCAGTCGAGCGGGGCCACCAGGATGCGCGCACCGTGGAACATGGGGCAAAGGTCAGCGCGGCGGTGTTACCGCAGGATCAAGGCCATGCAAGATCCGGCGTACTTCTCCACGTCCCCGGCCTAATTTCGCGGCCCTTGCGCCGGCCGTGTCCTGGCCGCTCAGGACCCGCACCGCATGGGCAAGAACAAGCTCTTCCGTTTCGCCGAGAACGCCACGTTCGACCACGTGGTGCAACCCACCTTCACCGAACTTTCCGAGAAGGGGCTGCCCCTGCGCGGCCGGTGGAACAGCGACTTCTTCAAGCGGGACGCGCCGCTCGTGCTGGAGCTGGGTTGCGGACGCGGGGAATACACCGTGGGACTGGCCCGCCTTCAGCCGCAGAACAACTACGTCGGCGTGGACATCAAGGGCGCCCGATTGTGGCGTGGCGCGCGCACGGCCCGCGAGGAGGGGCTGACGAACGTCGGGTTCCTGCGCACCCACGTGGATCACATTACACGCTGCTTCGGACCGCACGAGGTGGACCAGATCTGGCTCACCTTCAGCGACCCCCAGCTGGAGAAGCCCCGCAAGCGCCTCACGAGCCCGCTCTTCCTGGCCCGCTACAAGGAGATCCTGAAGCCGGGCGGTGTGATCCACCTCAAGACCGACAGCCCGGTGCTGTACGAATACACGCTGGAGATGATCGCGGAGCACAAGCTGCCCCTCTACGAGCAGAGCGCCAATGTGTACACGGACCTGGTGCATCGCGTATCGCCGGAGGAGCAGGCCGTGCTGAACATCCGCACCTATTACGAGAGCATGTGGTTGGAAGAGGGGCGCACCATCCATTACGCTCGTTTCGGCATCCGGTGAGCATGGACCCCATCACGCTGGACCCCATCCGCCTCACCCAGCCGGCATACTTCCGGCTCCTGGTGAAGCTGCAGCTGCGCAAGAGCGGCTGGATGTACCTGCTCCTCCTCGTGATGGGTGGTTTGCTCTTGAGCCTGTACGATGGAGAGCCCTTCCACCTGTTCCTCATCTGCTTCAGCTTCGGCTGGCCCGTGCTGATGGCCATCTGGCTTTACGCGTGGTCGCGCCGCAAGGACAACCAGCGCGTCTACGAGGAGCGCCGCTTCGTGCTGGATGAGGAGAAACTGATCGGGACCACACCCGGAGGAGGCCGCAGCGAGATCCCGTGGAGCTACGTGCAGCGCATGGTGGAGGTTGACGGCCGCTACCTCTTGTACATCTCGGCGGGCCAGATGGTCATCCTCGACAAGGCCGCATTCCCGGATAGCGCAGGCGAGCAAAGGTTCCTCGGCTGGGTGAGGAAGGCGGTGAAGAAGTGAACATGGCGAAGCGCACGGTTGTCGATGATGCGGTGCAGGAGCGTGACTTCTTCGCGGACGTCATGGCCGTGGTGCGGCTGATCCCCCGTGGGCGCGTCACGAGCTATGGCGCCATTGCCCGGTACCTCGGCGCTGCGCGGAGCAGCCGCATCGTGGGCTATTGCATGAACAACGCCCATGGCGTGCAGCCTCCCGTACCTGCCCATCGCGTAGTGAACCGCATCGGCATGCTCACCGGGAAGCATCATTTCGGGACACCCACCCGGATGCAGGAGCTGTTGGAGGAGGAGGGGGTGCAGGTCCGAAATGACCAGGTGGTGGACTTCGCCGACCGGTTCTGGGACCCTTCCGCCGCGCTCGATCTGTGAACAGCCGGGTACCAGGTCGGCTGGTCGGTGCTTATCTTCAAGCATCCAACCCGTGCGCCATGACCGTCAACCGCGTACTTGACGATGCCGATGCCGCCATCGAGGTCCATCCCGACCAGAAGCTGGTGCGGCTGATCTGGAAACGCCCCCTGGCCGGCGCGGCCTACCGGGCCGTGCTGGAGCGCCTGCTGGAACTGGTCCGCTCCGAGGGCCTCCGGTTGTGGCTCAGCGATGGGCGCAAGGCGGGGCCCATCCTCTATGATGACCAGGTGTGGACCATGAGCACCTTCACGCCCCGGGTGATGGAGGCCGGCTTGGAGCGGATCGCCATCGTGAGCAGTGAGGACGTGCTGAACAAGCTCGCCGTGGACCGTATGGTGAACGCCACCCCGGCTTCGGCGCCTTACGACATCGGCTTCTTCGAGGACCCGGCCATCGCGCAGCTCTGGCTGATGGACCCGCGGCATGGACAGCGCACCCAGGATGCCGTTCCTCAGAACGGTGTGCGCTGAGCCGGAGGGCCCCTGGCCTTAGCTTTGCGCCCCCATCATGAACATCACCAAGGAGGCGGTGCTGTCCGCCCTTTCCCGCATCATCGAGCCCGACCTGAAGAAGGACATCGTGGCCTTGGAACTGGTCCGTGACATCCAGATCACCGGCAACAAGGTGGCGGTCACGGTGGAGGTGAGCAATCCCGCCATGCACAGCCGCAAGCGCATGGAGGAGGCCGTGGCGTTCAATGTGAAGCAGGCGCTGGGCCAGGACGTGGACGTCGCGGTGACGGTGAACCCCTTGAGCGGGGAGCGCGGCGGCCTCCGGAAGGTGCTGCCCCACGTGAAGCACATCGTGGCCATCGCCAGCGGCAAAGGGGGCGTGGGCAAGAGCACGCTGACGGCCAACCTCGCCGCGGGACTTGCCGCACGCGGCCTGCGGGTGGGCCTCGTGGACGCCGACATCCACGGCCCCAGCATGCCCATGATGTTCGATGTGATGCAGGAGCGCCCCACGGTGCGCGAGCGCGATGGCAAGAATTGGATCGTGCCGGTGGAGAGCTATGGCGTGAAGCTGCTCAGCATCGGGTTCTTCGCACAGACCGATGCGGCCATCGCCTGGCGTGGTCCCATGGCCACCAAGGCCCTGGAGCAGTTGATCAAGGATGCCGATTGGGGCGAGCTCGATGTGATGCTGGTGGACCTGCCCCCGGGCACGGGAGACATCCACCTGTCCCTCGTGCAGGCCGTGCCCCTCACGGGCGCTGTCATTGTGAGCACCCCGCAGAACGTGGCCCTCATCGACGCGCGCAAGGGCGTGGGGCTGTTCCGCCTGCCCAGTGTGAACGTGCCCCTGCTGGGCATCGTGGAGAACATGGCCTGGTTCACACCGGCCGAGCTCCCGGAGAGCCGCTACTACATCTTCGGCAAGGGCGGCGCACGGGCCCTCGCCGAGGAGCTGGGCGTGCCTTTCCTCGCCGAGGTGCCCCTGGTCCAGAGCATCCGTGAGGCCGGGGATGTGGGCCGTCCGGCCGTGCTTCAGGGCGATACCCCGGCCGCCCGCGCTTTTGCCGACCTTTGCACCGCCTTCCAGCAGCGTCTCGCCGAGCTGGAGCGTGAACCCAAGGCCGTCACCGCCTGACCATGGAACGCCGGGAACTGGAACAGACCATCGAGCGGATCGAGGCCGCCATTGCGGACATCCGTCCCTTCCTGAACGCCGACGGTGGCGATATCACCTTGGAAGAGGTGACCGCCGATGGCGTGGTGCGTGTGCGCCTGCATGGGGCCTGCACCAGTTGCGCCATGAGCCCCATGACCATGAAGGCCGGGGTGGAGGAGGCCATCAAGCGCGTGGCCCCGCAGATCAAGGCCGTGGAGGCCGTGAACCTGGGGGCGGTGGTGTGAGTCCCGGAACATTCCGGCACCTGCGGTGTTCTCCCGGGACGGCGTGACCGGCATCACGTTCCACCGCACCCCCGCCCGTACCTTTGCGGCGCTTTTTCACATGGAGACCCCCACTCGGACCAAGACCGTCGAGGAACGGCGCAACGTGGTGATCCTGTTCGCCGGTGATAGCGGCGATGGCATCCAGCTCACCGGCACCCAGTTCACCGACACCAACGCGCTGTTCGGCAACGACGTCAGCACCTTCCCCAATTTCCCGGCCGAGATCCGAGCGCCGCAGGGCACCCTGGCCGGTGTGAGCGGCTACCAGCTGCACTTCGGCAGCACCGAGATCTTCACCCCCGGTGACCTTTGCGATGTGCTGGTGGTGATGAACGCCGCCGCCCTCAAGGCCAACCTCGGCAAGCTGAAGAAAGGCGGCATCATCATCGCCAACAGCGATGGCTTCGATGCCAAGAACCTGCGTCTGGCCGGCTACATCGACCAGCAGGACCCGCTCACCGACGGCACGCTGGCAAACTACACCGTGCATGCGGTGGACGTGACCAAGATGACCCGCAATGCACTGGCGGAGACCACGCTGGGCATGAAGGAGAAGGACCGCTGCAAGAACATGTTCGTGCTGGGCTTCATCAACTGGATGTTCAGCCGGAGCCTGGAGAACAGCGAGCGCTTCCTACAGGAGAAGTTCAGCAAAAAGCCGGAGCTGCTCGATGCCAACCGCCGGGCGTTGCTCGCCGGCTTCAACTACGGCGACACCAGCGAGACCTTCACCACGCGCTTCGATGTGCGTCCGGCCCCGCTGCCCAAGGGCACCTACCGGAGCATCACCGGAAACCAGGGTATCGCCCTCGGGCTCGTCGCTGCGGCGCAGAAGGCGGGGCTGGACATGTTCTACGGGAGCTATCCCATCACGCCGGCCAGCGACATCCTGCACGAGTTGGCCCGCCACAAGAACTTCGGCGTGAAGACCTTCCAGGCCGAGGATGAGATCGCTGCGATCTGCTCGGCCATCGGCGCCAGCTATGGCGGTGCGCTCGGCGTTACGGCCAGCAGCGGCCCGGGCATCGCGCTGAAGGGGGAAGCGATGGGGCTTGCTTTCATGCTGGAGATCCCGCTGGTGATCGTGAACGTGCAACGCGGCGGTCCCAGCACGGGTCTGCCCACCAAGACAGAACAGGCGGACCTCTGGCAGGCCATCCACGGCCGCAATGGCGAGGCGCCCATCCCCGTGCTGGCGGCCAGCAGCCCCACGGACTGTTTCGAGATGGCCTTCGAGGCCGTGCGCATCGCCGTGGAGCACATGACGCCGGTGATCCTGCTCAGCGATGGTTACATCGCCAACGGCGCCGAGCCCTGGCGTTTCCCGCAGGCGAGCGAGCTCCACGCGATCACCCCGCCGTTCGCGACCCCGCGCACGAACGACGAGCAGGAGAAGTTCCTGCCGTACAAGCGTGATGGCAAAGGCGTCCGTCCCTGGGCCGTGCCCGGCATGAAGGGCCTGCAGCACCGGATCGGCGGCATCGAGAAGGAGGACGGCACTGGGAACATCAGTTACGACCCGCTGAACCACGAGAAGATGGTGCGCCTGCGGGCCGAGAAGGTGCGCAAGGTGGTGGAGGGCGTTCCTCCGCTGGACCTGAGCAACGGCGTGGAGAGCGGCGACCTGCTCATCCTCGGCTGGGGCAGCACCTACGGCGCCATCAAGACGGCCGTGAACGAGCTCTGTGCCGAAGGCCAGTGCGTGGGCCATGTGCACCTGCGCTACCTCTTCCCCTTCCGGAAGGAGCTGGGCGAGCTGATCTCGCGCTTCAAGCGCGTGCTGATCCCCGAGATGAACAGCGGCCAGCTCCGCCAGCTCATCCGCGCGGAGTTCCTCGTGGATGCCAAAGGCCTGAACAAGATCCAGGGCATGCCCTTCACCGCAGCGGAGATCAAGGCCGCTGCGCTCGAACACCTCAAGCAATGACCACCGCCACCGAAGTGATCAACGGCAGCAGTGCCCCCGCGAAGCTGGACTATGCCTCCGACCAGGAGGTGCGTTGGTGTCCCGGCTGCGGCGACTACTCCATCCTGAAGCAGGTGGAGACCGTGCTCAAGGAGAAGGGGCTTCCCAAGGAGGACATCGTGTTCATCAGCGGCATCGGCTGCAGCTCGCGCTTCCCCTACTACCTGGACACCTTCGGCATGCACAGCATCCACGGCCGTGCACCCGCCATTGTCAGCGGCCTGCGCGCCGTGCGTCCCGACCTCAGCGTGTGGATGATCACCGGCGATGGCGATTCGCTCAGCATCGGTGGCAATCATCTCATTCACCTGCTGCGCCGCAACGTTGACGTGAACGTGCTGCTCTTCAACAACGAGATCTACGGCCTCACCAAGGGCCAGTACTCGCCCACTTCCCCGGAAGGGGCCGTGACGAAGAGCACGCCCATGGGTAGCGTGGACCATCCCTTCAATCCGCTGGCCCTGTGCAAGGGTGCCGATGCCACCTTCCTGGCCCGCGCCATGGACCGTGACCCCAAGCAGTTGCGCGATGTGCTGTTGCGCGCCGACGCCCACCGCGGCACCAGCCTGGTGGAGATCTACCAGAACTGCAACGTCTTCAACGATGGTGCCTTCGAGGTCTTCACGGAGAAGGCGAGCAAGCCCTTCCACACGCTCTTCGTGGAGCAGGGCAAGCCGCTCGTCTTCGCCAACGGTACCAAGGGCATCAAGCTCGACGGCATGACGCCGGTGATCGTGGACCTGGCCGATGGCACCACCTCGCTGAACGACCTGTGGGTGCACGACGAGCGCGATGCGTTCAAGGCCTCCATCCTGGTGCGTCTGTTCGAGGACCCGCGCCACGAGGGGGCCATGCCGCGGCCCTTCGGTGTGTTCTATGTGGCCGACCGCCCAACGGTCGAAAGCCGCATCATCGAGCAAGTGGAACTGGCCACGACCCGTAAGGGCGCCGGCGACCTCGATGCGCTGCTGCGCGGCGAGCGTACCTGGACGATCGGCTAAGGCTTACTCGATGCGGGGGAAGTCCTCCCCCTCCAGCAACTTGCGCAATGAGTCGGGAGGGACGGGCTTGGCGATTATGCGCTGGTCGGTGACGGCAGACCTCCGCACGGAATCGAGCTGGCGCTGCATCTCCTCCTTGCTGCCTGCGGTGATCGTCGCTTGCTTCACCACCCGCAGTTGATCTTTGCCGGTCGTATCCTGTTCGGTCACGGGAACGAGGCGGCCGTTCCGCATCATCATCACCACAGTGTCCGTGTGCACTGTGGTCCGTCGTTCCACGTTCCCTTGAGCAGGTTCCGATAAGCTGGTATCAGGTGCCGGACCCTCTCCCACGTCCTCCGTCGCGATGCTGTCCAAGGGCAGCGACCGGTTCGGCAGCTGTTGCCCGGTGCGTTGGAGCAGGGCGGGTATGATCAGGATGAGCGCGGTCACGATCACCGCACCCCCGATCCCCGGCAGCCACTTGCCCCACTCGTAGCTGCGGTAGGCCTTGTCCACGGCGGGTCGCAGCGCGAGGCGTTGCATGCCTGTCCGCAGGTCGCGGAGGTCATCCACCAGTTGGCGCAGCTCCGGGTTTGTAAGCATCCGCTCCTCGAAGGCCGCACGGTCCGAAGCGTTGAGAGAGCCGTTCAGGTAGCGGTCGGCCAGCTCCATCCGATCCAGTTCGTTGCGCATCAGCCCTGGGGTTGAAGGTTGGACGATGCATCCCGGGCGAGCAGCTCGCGGTACCGGCGGCGCGCCTCTTCCAGGCACTTGTACTTGCGCGTCTTCGCGGCGCCCTCCCCAGCCAGCCCGATGGCACTGGCGATCTGCTGCAGGGATTCCTTCAGCAGGTAGAAGCGCTTCAACAGGTCCAGGCATTTGTCGCCCAGGGAGCGCAGGGCCCGCTCGGCGGAGGCGGAACGGCCCTCGTCGGCCAGGAGCTGGGCCAGGTCACCGGGCTCGTCGGGCATTGCGGTGAGCTCCTGCGTGAACCGGCCACGCCGCCTGAGCTCCTCCATCCACTTGTTGCGGCAAATGGCATAGAGGTAGGTGCCAATGGCGCAGTTCAGGGTGAAGCCATCCTCCTTCGCCTTGCCGAGCAGGATGATCAGCGCATCCTGGAACAGGTCCTTGGCATCGGCGCGGGTGCCACCGTTGTTGCGCACCATGCGCTCCACCTTGGGCAGGTGCCCATACAGCTTCACCAGGGCCTTGTGGGTCGCGCAGCTGCGCAGGTGGGACAGGATCTCCGGGTCGGTCATGGCTTGGGGTTCGTACACCTTGATGCACGGCGAACGGAAAGGTGACCCCGACAAGATACCTGCACGCTGCAAGACGCTGCGCCAATCCTGCTGTACACGGCCGTAACTTGGGACCTGCATGAGCACACTACGGGTATGGTGGTCACTGTTGTTGATGGCCTCTGCCGCTGGTCTGGCGGCCCAGGACGTCATTGCTTTTCTGGATTACATGGGCCGTCTGCATGTGTTCGATCGCGGGGTGTTCCGGCAGATCGACCACCGCCGGCCGTTGTGGATCAAGGTGGGTGGGAACAAGGTGGTCTATGCCGATGCGCAATCGAACCTCGTGGTCTATGACCAGGGGCGAACGCAGCGTGTGGATGATCAGGCCAGTAGCGATGTGGTGGTGACCGATCAGCTCATCGGGTTCTCCGTGGCCGGTATGTTCAAGGTGTATGATGGCGCCCCGCGGACCTTGGCCGGTGTGGTGGGGCCGCACGTCACGGAGGACAGTCTGGCCGCATACAAGGACAACATCCAGCAGACCATCAGTGTCTATTACCAGGGCAGCACCTATCCGCTCGAGGACCAGCTGGCCGGTAACGCCGTGCTGCAATGGGGTTCGGGTGACAACCTGCTGGCCTGGGTGTCCGCATATGACCGCCGGTTCAAGGTCTTCTATCACGGGAACATCATCGAGCTCAGCGACCTGGTCACCGAGATGGAGTTCAAGTGCGGGTTGGACCTGGTGGCCTACCGGGACCCGAGCGACATGAGCTTCAAGGTCTTCCACAAGGGCGAGGTCTACGACCTGGAACCCCAGATGCCCCGGCGGTACGAAGTGGGGAAGGGGGTGATGGCCTGGATGGACCAGACCGGTGCATTGAAGGTCTTCGATGGCCGATTGGTCCATACCGCGATGGGCTTCGAACCGGCCAAATGGAGCGTGGTGGACAGCCTGGTGGTGATCGAGGACCGCCAGTTCTTCAATGTCTTCACCAACGGGCGCATGCACACCGTTGAACGGGTGGTGCCCCAGCAGTGGCAGGCCTCCTGGGGCTCGCTCGCCTATGTGGATGTGGACCGCACGCTGAAGATCTGGAGGAACGGCCGTTCGGAGGTGGTGGTGCGTGGACAGCCCGTGCAGGAGTTCGTGCTGGAGCGTGGCCTGTTGCTTGCCCGCCTCAACCAGACCACCGCGAAGGTGTGGTGGCGTGGCAGGCTGTACGAGCATTAGCGGGGGACCGCGGTGGTCGTGCCCCGCTGATCCGGGCCGAATGTGATGTGCGCCCGGTTCGTCATCTTCGCAAGCCATGCGCATCTTTCATCCGACCGACCTGCACCACGGCAGTTCCACGGCATTCCTGCATGCCCTGCGGCTGGCGGTGGACACCCGTTCACGCCTGACCATCATGCATGTGGCCACCGATTCGGAGGCCGGTGGTTGGAGCGAGCTTCCGGGTGTGCGGAGCACATTGGCGCGCTGGGGCATGGTGAAGGATGCCGCCGATATGGAAGGCCTGGAACGGCTCGGGGTCAGCGTGCGGAAGTTGGTGGTGGAAGGCCGTGACCCTGCCGGTGCGTGCGTGGAGCATTTGGAGGAGCATCCGGCCGACCTGGTGGTGCTGGCCACGCATCAGGCGGAAGGCCTGCTGCGCTGGGTGAAGCGCCAGGTGGCGATCCCCCTGGCCCGTGCAGCCGGTGCGCCAGCGCTGTTCGTGCCCTACGATCGACCGGGCTTCCTGGACAGGGCCTCCGGCCGTTGGAAGCTGCGGCGCATGTTGGTGCCCGTGGCCATGGAGCCCCACCCGCGTGCGGCCCTCGCGATGGTGGTGGAGCTGGTATCGGCCCTGCAGCTGGCCGAAGGCATCATCACCCTTCTGCATGTGGGTGATGCCACCACTGCGCCCTATGTGGAGGTGCCCGAGATCCCCGGTTGGAAAGTGGAGCAGATCACCCGTGCGGGTGATGTGGTGGGGACCATCACACACCTGGCCGAGGCCACGGGAGCTGAACTCCTGGTGATGACCACCAAGGGGAGGGAGGGCTTCCTGGATGTTCTGCGGGGCACGGATACGGAAAAGGTGGTGCGCGCGGTGGCCTGTCCGGTCCTGGCCGTGCCCGCCCAAGGGCGACCGATCAGTGCTTGAGCGCCTCGGGGATGAGGCACACGGGGATGGGGTCCACCTTGTGCCGATTGGCCGCGTGACGCTGGTCGAAGATGGCGAGCACCTGTCGCTGCCGGTCCGTGAGGGTGAGCGTGCGGGTGTCCACGCCCCGGTAGCGGAGGTCCATGGCCCACTCCAGTTCGGGATAGGTGGCGCCGATCTGGTCCTCGTCGCTGCGGTCATCGCCCCACAGGCCATCGGTGGGCTTGGCCCGTTGAATGCTCTCGATGATGCCCAGTTCCCGCGCCACGGCGAACACCTCGGTCTTGGTCAGGTCCGCGATCGGTGAAAGGTCCACGCCCCCATCGCCGTACTTGGTGAAGAAGCCGATGCCGAAGTCCTCCACCTTGTTCCCCGTTCCGGCCACCAGGAAGCGCAGCAAACCGGCGAAGTAGTAGAGGGTGGTCATGCGCAGGCGTGCCCGCGAGTTGGCGAGTGACAGTTCGAGCTGACGTGCATCGTCATCCTTGGGCAGGGCCACCACCAGCGCATCGAAGACAGGGGTGAGCTTCACCACCTCCATGCGCACATTGGGATGGCGGTCACGCAGCCAGGTGATGTGGTCCTGGGCGCGCTGCACCTGGGCGTGGGCCTGGTGGATGGGCATCTCCACGCATAGGGTGGGCAGGCCGGTGCGTGCGCAGAGCGCGCTGGTCACCGCGCTGTCCACGCCGCCGCTCACCCCGATGACGAAGCCGCGCTGGCCGGTGCGTTCGCATTGTTCACGCAACCAGTCCGTGATGTGGTCGATGACCCCGGGGATGTTCATGGTCTAAAAATGCGAAGTCCCGCCGGTCTGCGGCAGGACTTCGATCAATTGGTGCGGACACGTTCAGAAGAACAGCCCGAGCGTGAGCTCGAGGTAGTGGGCGCGCAGGTCGGCCTT
>CAUJFM010000196.1 GCA_963169595.1 Bacteroidota bacterium
TCGTCCACGCTGTGGTCCAGCACCATGCGCAGCAGGCGTGCGAACCCTTGCAGGTAGGCGAGCGCTTCCACACTATGCCCGGCTTGGGTCATGCGTGCAGCGCTGTTGAGGCAGTTGTAGATGAAGTGCGGGTTCATCTGACTGCGCAGCAGTTTCATTTCCAGCAGACCATTGATCTCGGTGATCTCGGCGTTGCTGTTCTCCAGTTGCTTGTTCAGGTTTTCGAGCGCGTTGGCGTGCTTGCGCTTCTGCAGGAAGTTGCGCAGCAGCAGCAGCGCCGCCATCAGCACGAGCAGGGCCACGGCAATGCTGGCGTAGAGCTTCACCTGTCCGCTGCGGATCCGCGCGGCCTGTACGCCGTTCTCGGCGCGAAGCAGCGCATTGTCCTTCTCCTTGCGTTCGGTCTCGAATTCGGTGCGGAGACGGGCGAGTTCGCGTTGCGTATCGGCGCCTTGCAGGCTGTCCTTCAGGAAGAGGTGGCGTTCAAAATGCGCGATGGCGGCGTCCCCGTCACCCATCTTGGCGTAGAGCTTCGCAAGGCCCCTCTCGTAGTCGAGCACCAGTTGTGGGTCGCCCGCGCCGCTGCTCAAGGCGAGTCCTTCACGCAGGCTGGATTCCCCGTTCTTCAGATCGCCCATGGCAACGTAGGCCGAGCCGATGCGCTGCAGCACGTACGCCTTGTCGATGGCGCTGTGGATCGTGTCGTAGTGCGCCAGCGCCGCGCTGAAGTGGACCAGAGCTGCACGCGGTCCGTTCGCCAATTCAAGGTCGCCAAGATTTTCCTCGGCGATACCCCAGCCATGGTGGTCCTGGATCCTTCGATAGGCAGCGATGGCCTGCTCGTAGGCCGATCGTGCCGCGGTCGTATCACCTTGCTCCTTCAGCGTATTGGCCAGGCCCACCGCGCAATTGGCCTCCTTGCCGGCGCGGCCAAGGGTTTGTTCCAGGGCCATGGATCGCCGCAAATGCTCAGCGCTCTGCGCATAGTCCTTGATCTTGCGGTAAGCCACGCCCAACGAATAGAGCAGGATGGAAGCGCTGGCCGTGTCCTTTGCCTGTTCGCTCAAGGCTAGCGCCTCTTGGAAGCGCTTCAAACTGCTCACACTGTCCCCACGCTTCTCGGCCAGCCAGCCCAGGTTGCTCAACGTGACACTGGTGTACTGGGGCACACCGAGCTTCTGGAAGATCCCGAGTGCGATGCTCAGCAGCGAATCGGCGCGATCGAACTGGCCTTGCTCCGCAGCGAGCCATCCGAGGTTGTTGTGCGCATCGCCCAGCGCGCGGGGTTGCTTGATCCGCTTGGCCAACGCCAGGGCCTGATCGCCCACGAGGCGTGCGCTGTCCGGATCACTACGGATCAGGTTGAAGCAGATGCGGGCGAGCGCGTCGGCGCGGAGGGTGTCGTCCTTGGCCGCAGCGAGTTCCAAATGCAGGCCGGGCAGGAGTGAAGCGTCCTGGCCGGTCGCGCGCACCGTGAGGAACACCAGGATGAACACGCAGGCAACACAGCGCAACAGGACCATGGGTCCGCAAGGTAGCGAGGGCTATGGTGGCACACGCGCAACCACCATAGTTCCGGGTATTGAACGGCGCTGGATCTTGCACTATTCCGTGAGGGTCGCTGCAGTGTACCGTTTCAGCCTTGACGGTACCACCGGCCCGATCAACTGTAACGGCAGGACCGGGGGATGCGAAATAAAGAGCCGGGCCGTTCAATCGAAAGGATGTGAAACGCCTCAAACACGCAGGGTGGGTGAGAAGGTGCGACAAAAGCCCCGTGCGCGCTGACCCGCCTCACTCCTCATCGTGTCTCTTCACCGAGTCCGTGGGACCTGCGATCACCCGTGCGGGTGCCGTGCTGTGCACGCTGTCCCGATCGATCGTAGGCGTGTGGGCCGGGTCCTTCGCTCCAGTGCTGGGGGTGTCGCAGCATACCAAGGTTGCCAGGCAGGCGAGCAACAAGAGTGACCCGTGCCGCATGGTCGCTGGCATGCACCGGGTTGCCCATGCACAGGCCTTTGGTTCCGATGTGCGACCCATGGTCATGCTATGGATGATGAGAACGAGCTCATGAGATCCTTCACATCTACCGAGAGAAGCAGCATTCGGTCACATCGTCATCGCCCGGGATCAACGATACTCCGTCCACAGAACGGCCCTGCTCTTACCGCGACTCACCCCCCCACCATCATCTTCACCGTCACCTTCCTTTCCCCCTGCGCGACTTTCACCAGGTAACTCCCGGCGGCTTTGCCGCGCAGGTCGATCGGCAGTTGGTGCGTGCCCGGAGCGTAACGGGCTCATTGGGGCGAACCAATCGGAAGACCTTTCCACCCCGGGCCCCGATAGTTGTAAGGACATGGGCAGCCTCGCCGACATCCTTGCCGTGTTGCGCCGAGAGCGTGCGCGCCTCTTCGACCAATACGGGGTTACTGAGACGGCATGAAAGAACCGGTCGATCCAATGGTGAAAAGGTGAAAGGGTGAAAAGCGTGAGCAGGTGAAATGCCTCGCACCCCTTCACGCTATCACCCCCGTGGTCCAGATCGCTGAGCTCGGCCGGATCTTCATCACCGGCTCAGTAATCCTTCACTCCTTCGGCACCACGCGCATCGTGGCCGACCGCGCGCGGGCGCCGATCATTGGATCCAGGTAGGGGCTGCCTTTGTACTTCGCGCGGTAGGCCGCATCGATCGCGTCGTTCACCGGACCGGTCGTCGGCTCGAAGGCGACTTGGAAGGTGTTCCCAGCGGCCTCGATCTTGCCGGCCTTCTGGTCCACGGCGGAGCGGTACCAGGTGGAATGCGGACCGTTGTAGGCCCGCACGTACAGCTCGCCGTCCACCTCCACGCACCAGATCCAGGTGGGTGTGCCGTAGG
Source organism: Bacteroidota bacterium (assembly GCA_963169595.1). Classification (GTDB taxonomy): domain Bacteria; phylum Bacteroidota; class Bacteroidia; order Flavobacteriales_F; family PHOS-HE28; genus PHOS-HE28. The sequence goes on from CAUJFM010000196.1 coordinate 2,879, forward strand.
TACGGCCGTCCTCGCGGAAGGGCGCCACGTGCAGGTCGTCCGCCCGCACGATCGCGTGCAGCACATCGGTGGGCCAAGGCTTGTTGTTCTTCATCGTGTTCGCTTGTTGACTGATGGACCGATCACGCATGCCGCTCCTGCTCAATTGTTGCGGATGATGGTGATCGCATTGATCGCGGCGGGGAAGCCGATGTAGCCGATGCATTGCACCATGGCGGCGATCATTTCCTCCTTGGTGTTGCCTGCCTTCAGGCTTCCGCGCACGTGCGCCTTCAGCTGGAACTCCGCGCCCAGCGTGGCCAGCACGCAGTACATCAGCAGCTCACGCGTTTTCACGTCCAAGCCGCCGCGGGTGTAGAAGTCGCCGAAGTTGCCCCCGGTGAGCAGGTCCGGCACGGCGTGATCGAAACCGGCGGGCAGCGTCTTCATCGCGTCGGCGATCTCGCTGCCGTAGAGACTGTCCTGGATGGCCTTGCCCTTCGCCATGCGGTCGCTTTCCGACACGGTGCCCTGCGCCGCCAACGGCAGCGCGATGCCGCGTTCCTTGAACACCTCGTTGATCACGCCCACGGCGTTCAGCGTGCGCGGGTAGCCGATGTAGGGCCCGCACTGGTACACCGCCTCGCGCACCTCGATGGGTGTGACGCCCACGTTCAGCGCCGCGTTGGTGTGCGCCTTCAGCTGGGGCAACGCCTGTTGCGCGGTGAGCGTGACGATGGTGATCAGCTCGCGCTGCCGGTCGTTCAGCACGCCCGAGTGGAACACATCCCCGAAAATGAATTGCTGCAGGATGTTCATCAGCTCCGGGTCGTTGCCTTGCCCGGTCAAGGCCTCCCCGCCGAACAGGGCGTGGTAGGTCTGCTTCGTCAATGCTTCGCGGGTCATTTGTTGGTGTTGCTTTTCGTTGACCTGCGCGCCCGCCGGATTGGCGAGCAGCGCGGCGGCCAGCAGGAAGGTGATCGTTCGGTCCATCGTGGTGTCATTGTTCCGCTCCGGCGTATTCCGCGTCCGTCACGGGCTTCAGCCAGGTGGCGTTCACGTCGCCGAAGTAGTTGGTGATCGCGATGTGTACCAGCCGGGAATCGGCCGATGCGCCGTGCCAGTGTTCCGTGTTCTCCGGCACCACCACCACTTCGCCCCGCCGGATGCGCTGCGCGGGCTTGCCGCGTTCCTGGTACCAGCCCTCACCCTCGGTGACGATCAATACCTGGCCTTTGGGATGCGTGTGCCAGTTGGTGCGCGCACCCGGCTCGAAGGTCACCGCGCCCGCCGCGTAGTCGTTGTTCCGGTCGCGGCGCACCAGGGGTTGCACAAAGGCATCGCCGGTGAACAAGCTGTCGGCGGCCTTGTTGCCCATTGGGAAGAGGGATGTGGTTTTCTCCGTGTTCATGGTGGCTGTGTGTTGGTCATTGGTGCATGCCGTGGTGCCGAGCAGCAGCCCGAGCGCGGCGATGAGCGGGAGGAAGGTGGTGGTCCGGTCCATGTTGTACTTGTTCGTGGGTCATTTCTTGACCGGCAGCGGTGACTTGCCGTGCGTGCCTGCGGAGCTCGATCCCAGGGTGGCCCCGATATCCACGTTGTCCAGGACCACCGGCAGGGAGCGTGGTCCTTCCACCCCGATGCGGGCGAAACCGCTTTCCAGCTCGGCCATGTCGGCCGGGGTGAGCGTCACCTTCAGGGCGTTCAGGTTCTCCTCCAGGTGCTTGATGCTGGACGTGCCGGGGATGGGCACGATGAAGGGATGCCGGGCCATCAGCCAGGCCAGGGCCACTTGGGCGGGCGTGGTATACACGCGTTGGCCGATCTGTTGCAGCAGGCCGATCAGCTTCCAGTTGTGCTGCTGCGCTTCCTTGGTGAAGCGCGGCAGCTTGGCGCGGAAGTCCAGCGATTGGTCGAACACGGTGTTGGGCGTGATCGTTCCGGACAGGTACCCGGAGCCCAGCGGCCCCCACGGCACGAAGCCGATGCCGAGCTCCTCGCATACCGGCAATACCTCGTGCTCGGGATCGCGCGTCCAGAAGGAGTATTCGTTCTGTACCGCGGTGACGGGCAGCACCGCATGCGCCCTGCGGATGGTGGCCGCCCCGGCGCCCGAAAGGCCGAAGTAGCGCACCTTGCCCTGCTGGATCAGGTCCTGCACCGTGCCGGCCACCTCCTCAATGGGGACCTGCGGGTCCACGCGGTGCTGGTAGTACAGGTCGATGTGGTCCGTGCGCAAGCGTTTCAGCGACTGCTCGGTCATGCGGATGATGTGATCGGGCCGGCTGTTCAGGCCGATGTTCCTGCCGTTGGCATCGTAGTCGTAGCCGAACTTGGTGGCGATGATCACCTTGTCCCGCACGGGTGCCAGCGCCTCGCCCACGGACTGCTCATTGATGAAGGGCCCGTAGTTGATCGCCGTATCGAAGAAGGTGACGCCCCGGTCGTATGCCGCGCGGATCACCTTCACCGCCTCCTCCTGGCTGAAACGCGGCGCATACACGTGTTGCATGCCCATGCAACCGAAGCCCATGGCCGATACCTCCAGGGGTCCGAGCTTGCGGGTGGGCAGCGTGGCGGGTGTGGTATCGGGCATCATCGTCGTATCGGTGTTCGGGGTACTGGGCGCGAGCGACATGCCCGCGATCGGGTTCAGCAGCGGCAGTGCCAGCATGGAGGCCGAGGCCTTCAGGAAGTTCCTGCGCGTGGGGTCGGGGTAGGCTTGCATGTGCGTGTTGTGTTTGCGGTTGATCGGGGTGCCGCCGGGTCCATCCATCGTTCGTTCCGTCATTGGATCGACCCGGCCCTGCATCGGTTCGTTCTATCCGGTAGCAAAGGTGCCCGCACCCCCAAGGGGCCATGGTATGCGGATCACGGGGATCCGTAACGCGTTCACTGGTGGGGCCAGGGCGGCGAACCGGATACCGATGTAGGGAATGATGAGGGTCAGGGCGTGCCCCGGCTCGTCCCGTCGCTTCGCAGAGCCTTCGCTCGGGAGCAGCCGGGTCGCGCCTGCCTGACGGTAGGCAGGTGCTCCGCTTTAGTCCCGGCCATGCGGCCTGCGGCTGCTCGCACTGCGGGGGCTTCCTCCGGTCGCCTCCTCGTTGCGGCATCCGCACAGGCCTTCCCGGCCGGGAGCTGCCGCTGCGCCCGCTCACGCGCGGCATGGATCAACTATTGTCAATGAAGCGGCTTCACTGACAATAGTTGATCACTTCCCCTGTTCGAGCAAATACACTTGACGCCCGTAACATCCGGCACGACCCGAAGGGTCGGTAAGAGGACTCCGCGTGATCCGGTGCAGCGGCAGCCGCACTTGTTCCCCAGCGAG
>CAUJFM010000197.1 GCA_963169595.1 Bacteroidota bacterium
TGTTCCATGAAAGGCTGATCCCGGCCAGCGCCAAGGATGAAATTTCGGAAGTGCCGAAGCCCAGCGCTGGTGCAAAGAGGAGGCCCGTGCCGAGCAGTCCGACCTTGGGCATGAGCGAGGTTTTTCCCAACTGGTATTGCGACTTCGCCAGTTCGCGCTGCGCTGTGAACGTCCCCAGTTCCGGGCGCTGGTTCACCGCGGAAGCAAAGTCCTCGCGTACCGCAGGGTGTTGCAGGACCGTGGTGCTGTCCAGCGGCTCGCCGATCAGGTAGGAAAGCATGTCCACGTAGCCGGAGCGCACGTAGGCGAACTCGATCTTGCGTTGATGGAGCTTGAGCAATTCCGCATGGACCTCATCCACGTCAGGCTGGTAGACCGTTCCGTTCTCCTTCAGCAGCGAAACCTTGTCCAAGCTTCGTTGCAGGGTGCTATCGGAACGGTCCAACTGGGCGAGCTGCGCATCGGCCAGCAGGATGCCGAAGAATAACTGGTCCACCCGTTCGCGCAGCTGGTGGAAGCGCACTTCGAGCTTCGCCGAATCCACGGCCGCACCGGCCGCGATCACCCGCTTGTTCGCGCTGGTGGCACCGCCGTCCCAGATCTGCTGGTTCACCTGTCCCATGCCGATGAACTTGAGGTCGTCGTTCGCGGGCGGCGCACTGCCGGGCAGGGTCATGGTGGGCAGGCCGCTGATGATGTAGGCCCCGATGCCGGTGAGGCTCACCTGCGGCAGGTAGGCCTTGTTGGCGTTGGCGATGGTGTAATCGGCGGTCTTGGCGATCAGGTCGTACTGCGCGATCATCGGTTGGTTCGCCCGCGCGCGCTCCTGGCAATGCGCGAGCGTGAGCTGGGCCGTGGAGGGAAGCGCATGGAGCAGCAGGGCGCAGAGGAGCAGCGCCGGGCGCGACCGGTGCGCGGCCCTTGCACAACGCCGAAGTCGCGCCGGTCCCTTGGGTTGATGTGAGGCTTGCATGGGCTATGGCTTGAGGCCTTGTTGGACGAGAGCGATGATGTGGGCCTTGCGTTCCTCCAGCAATGCGGCGCGCTGGGCCTTGGTCAGCTTCATCACGCCGTTGATCCCCGGCAGCATGCCGAAGGTGAATGCGCACAGGCCGATGATGTCCATGATGAACTGCAGGCCGCTGGACCGTGGCCCGGGAAGCTTGAGCTTCTTGATCTCCGCCTCCACCGCCGACACGACCTTGAAGAAGGACTTTTTGGCCTCCGGGCTCAACAGGTCAGCGGGATCGCGTTGCACCTCGAAGAGCACGAAGGCCGGCAGTTCCGGCACCTTCATGAGCACCTTGAAATACCCTTCCACGATCATCGGCACCTTGGAGCGCAGGTCGCCGGGGCCATCCATCAGCACGCCGATCTCGCCATAGAGCAGGGCCATCTGCCCCACGAGGATCTCCCGGAACAGCGCCTGCTTCGTCTTGAAATAGTAGTGCAGGAGACCCTTGTTCACCCCGGCCATCTCCGCCAGCTCCCGCATGTTCACGCCGTCCAGGCCCTTCGCCCGGAACAGCTCCTCCGCCGCGGCCACGATGCGCCGGCGTGTTTCATTGTCCCTTTTCTTACCCATTCGGGTAACAAAGGAAGGTCGAATTACCCAAGCGTCCAAATTCAAGGATGTACTTTCTTCGGAAAGCCGCGCGGCGTCGATACTTCAACGATGCATTCCCGGTCCGATCACGGCCGCCGGATCGAAGCCGATCTGCTCGTTCTGTGCCACATAGCCGACCTGGTTGGTGAACATGCGCGTGCCCCCGATCATGAATGCCGGGATGTTGCGGTGGTGATGGCCGTAGATCCACGCCAACGCACCACTACCCGCGATCAGCTCCTCCAGTTCCACCGCAAAAGCTTGATTGAGCGCACTGCCCACGTACTCCGGGGGATAGTGCTGCAACGTGGGAACATGGTGCGTGGCCACGATGGTGCATCCGTCGAAAGGTTTAGTGAGTTCGCTCTTCAGCCACGCAAGGCAATGCGCATGGAATCGCGTGGTGTGCGCAGGCATCAACAATCCGCTGCCATGGCGGATGGCGTGGTAGTCGTTCATGTTGTGGCGCAAGGCCCCTTCGTTCATCTGCGCAATGGCCGTCCACAACGTGGTACACAAGATGCGCACACCGGGATAAAGTACCGACCGATTGTTCACGATGCGGATATTCCGGAACAGCCGGATATCGGTATCCAGGTCCTTGTCCTCGATCCGCCCTCCGTAGTATTCGTGGTTGCCGGGCAACCAGATCACCTCCCGGAAGCCTTGGGTCAAGCGCTTGAACAGTCCGGGAGCACCATACGCTTGGTGCAAGGGCAGCACATCGCCGGCCAGGAGCAGCACTTCTGCGGCCGGTTCCATGGGATGTGCCTTCAGCCATGCCCGGTTCTCGGAGAATTCCAAATGCAGGTCGCTGGCGTACTGGATAAGCATGTTCAGCGAAACCGTTCAAATAGATCACTAGCCGTACTCATCTTCGTCCTCCACCTCCTTGAACACCTCGTACTCCCCGGTGATCACGCCATTGGCCAACTTCACCTTCACATACCAATTGCGGTGGCCTTCCCTCTCCTGGCCATTGGGAAATGTCCCGCTTTCCCAACTTTCCACACAGTCGCAGTCCGTGTAGCAATGGAGTTCCTTGGGGAAGTCCGCCAAAACATCATCCCCGACCTTCCAATGCTCATATAGGAACATCCCGCGCAACTCCTTGGTTCGGCATTCCCGCACATTTTCGGTGCCGCAGTATGGGCATTTTATGGGCATGGTAACGGAACAGAAGAGACCCATGGGGTTGACGTGATCGCCGAAGTTAGCCTTCAGCATAGCTTCGCAACACATGTCGCAATCGCGCCCATTCTCGAAGTTGAAGAAGCAGGTGGAAGCTTTGTTCGTTCCTGGCCTGGACCTACGGGTGGATTGCTTCGTGCATGCGCATCGTACCACGTACAGTGAGGTGCGGGTGCCACGCTACACGCTGAAACTGGATGGTGAAACGGTCTGGCATTTCCCTGGGGACTTCCATGTGAAGCAGGAAACACCACATGCCTGGCCTTCAATGGTCGACATCAGTGGCTTGCTGCGCGCCTACTTGGACACGCCAATTGACCTGCTCCTTATCCGTGCCTTCGACCAGGAACAGGTGGAACTCTACTTCAGCCAATTCCATGATGGAGGCCAGCGCTTGCTCACCTACAGCTTGAACTTGACGCCCGTGCTGATCGCGGCAGACCGGCGCATAGGCCTCGCGAAGCTCACCGAATGGGCTGCACAATTCCAGAAGGACCATGCCGTGCATCAGGTGTTGAAGGCACGGGCGAAAGTGGCCCGGGAAGTGCGCCCCGGGCGTTGAGCGGTCATTGTGTGGCCACCAGTGCCTTCATCTGCTCCATATCCAGCGTCCCGTTCACCCACTGAGGATCCAGTGTCGCTCCGAAGCGCCCATAGAACCGGATGGCATCGGTGTTCCAATCCAGCACCTGCCAGAGCATGCCGCTGTAGTTCTGCTCCACGGCGTGGCGCGCGCATTGGAGAAAGAGCTTCTCCCCGATACGCTGCCCTCGTGCCGCCTCGGTGACGATGA
>CAUJFM010000198.1 GCA_963169595.1 Bacteroidota bacterium
CGGGCTTTTTCATGCGCAGACCACCCCAAGCTTGCTTGAGCGCGGTCTGCGCATGAAAATGCCGCGAGCGAAGCGAGCAGGGCTTGTCTTGAAGCCTCACCCCTTTAGGGAAAGACCAACCGAAGGGAGGTCAATCCCGTAGTTTCCTCTCCCCATCTGATCTCGCTTGGACGCGAGATGTAGAACAAAAAGCCGCGAGCCTTCCTCCGCAGTCGAGCGAAGCTTGAGCCGGGCTTGTCTTGCAGCCTCCCCCTTCAGGGAAAGACCGACCAACGAGAGGTCGATCCCATTGACCAGCCAAGCTTGCTTGAGCTGGGAGCGAAAATGCCGCAATGCATATACCCACCCCTCAACAACTCAGGCCTCTCCTACGCCCCTTCCCCTTCCTTTGCAGCATGAACGATGCCCGCCTCCTTGCCGACCTGATGGACCATGCGCATGCCATGACGATGCAACAGGCGGAACGCCTACAGCAACGTGACCTCCACCAGCGTTTTGTGGTGAACGGGATCGAGCTGAACAGCGCCTTCTGGATCCTGGCCCACCTCGCGGTTTCCGAGAACTGGTTGATCCTGAGGGGCACGAACGGCCCGTTCCAGAAGTTCAGTTGGGCCAAGCAGTTCACCCTGGGCGCCACACCGCCAGCACCGGCCGAGTGCCCGCCCTTCGAGGAGATCATGAGCACGCTCGAGCGGGTGCATCGCCTGGCCGTGGACCATGTGGCCGGTCTATCCGATGCCGACCTGGCCTCACCGCACCACGCACGGATGGACCTGGACAGCGGATCCGACATGCGGGCCGTGATCCACCATCACATCCGGCACGTCAACATGCACAACGGCCAACTGGCTTGGCTGTGCAAACTGCACGGACTGCCCACGATCTGATCGTCGGTCGGTCCGGAGGCCTTCATCAAGCGACTTCGAGGTCGCCTTCCTTCTTCACGGCCGAAGCCGATGGCAGTGCGGCCTTCAACCAGAACAGCCCGATCAAGGCCGCCACCGTAGAGGAGATGAGGATGGCGGTCTTCGCGTGCATAATGGTCGCCGGGTCGTTGAAGGCCAGCAGGGTAATGAAGATGCTCATCGTGAAGCCGATACCTCCCAGGAAGCCGACCCCGGCTACGTGAGACCAACGTGTGCCCCTTGGTAGGGAGCACATGCGCACGGCCACGGCGATCGCGGTGAACAGGGTGATGCCCAGCGGCTTGCCCAGCACAAGGCCCAGGAAGATGCCCATGCTGTTGGTGGAGAAGAGGTCCGAGGCCCATCCGCTGTCGAGGTGTATGCAGGTGTTGGCCAGCGCGAACACGGGCATGATGAAGAAGGCCACCGGCTTGTGGAGCGCCCCCTCGAGGCGTTGGGCCATGCCCTTCTTACTATGGAAGGGGATCGCGAAGGCCACCAGTACCCCGGTGATGCTCGGATGCACGCCGGACCGGAGCATGAACACCCACATCACCACACCGAGCGCCAGGTAGATCCACAGCTTGCCCACGCGCATCCGTTCCAGCGAGAACATGAGCAGGAAGATGGCAAGCGCCACGGACAGGTCCGCCCAGGAAACCCCGGTGGAATAGAAGAGGGCAATGGCGATGATGGCACCGAGGTCATCGATCACGGCCAGTGCCGTGAGGAAGACCTTCAAGGCCACCGGGACGCGATCGCCCAGCAACGACAGGATGCCGATGGCAAAGGCGATGTCCGTGGCCATGGGGATACCCGCCCCGGAGGCTGTGGCCGTGCCATGGTTCAGGATGAAATGGATGCCGGCCGGGACCAGCATGCCGCCCAATGCGGCCATCGCTGGCAGAAGTGCGTGCTTGATCCGGCTCAGCTCCCCCACGAGCAGCTCCCGCTTCAGTTCCACGCCGACCAGCAGGAAGAAAACGGCCATCAGGCCATCGTTGATCCAGAACTCCACCGGATGACCGGCGAGCTTCATGTGCCAGAGGCCGACATAAGGCTCACCCCAGGCCGAGTTGGTCAGCACCAACGAGAGGATCGTGCACAGAACGAGCACCATGCCTCCCGCCCGCTCGCTTTCCCAAAGATCCCTGAACAGGCGAGTCAACCGCATGGCGCAAAGATGGGCCACATCGTCTTAACAGCGCCGGAAAGTCGCCGTGCTCAAGCGAGCACGCTGGGGAGCGCGTCTACTTCTTCGGGCAGGTGTTGATCCCGACCAGCGCATAGAGCGGGCAGAATCCCACCAATGCGGTCAGCAGGAACACGCCACCCAGGATGAGCAGCACCGTGCCCAAGGTGCCCTCCACGGTCCTTGTGAAATAAAGCACGGACATCACCACGGCCAGCGCGATGCGGAGCACTTTGTCGATGTTGCCAACGTTCGTCTTCATGGGTCACGAATTGGGGTTCAACCGTTCTCGATCAGGAGGGCGATGGCGACCGCGAAGGAGATGCACAGGATGCACACCAGCGCGAACCGCCACCATTGTCCACGACCATGCATGTTGCGAAGGTGAAGGTACCGATCGGCCCGCATGGTGACCACCGTCACCACATGGTCCAGTTGCACCGGGGCCGCTACTCCACGATGGACCGAAGAGCACCATCAACGACATCGATGGTGGTGGAGTAAACTTGGGCCATGAAGGGACCCGGGAACAACGTGCGGCTGCAGGCCGTGGTGCTGGCCATCGGCGTGCTGCTCATGGCCCTGAAGTTCCTCGCGTGGCGCGCCACCCATAGCAACACCATCCTGAGCGATGCCCTGGAGAGCATCGTGAACGTGGTGGCCGGAGCCTTTGCCTTGTACAGCCTCTACCTCGCCGCCAAGCCACGTGACCGCGAACACCCCTATGGCCATGGCAAGGTGGAGTTCATCAGTGCAGGCATCGAGGGCGGCCTGGTGGTGATCGCCGGTGGGGTCATCATCTGGCGCGCGGTGCAGGCCCTGCTCAGCCACCAACAGTTGCACGACCTCGATATCGGCATCCTGCTCACGGGCACGGCCGGTGCCATCAACCTCATCATGGGCCTCCTGTTGCAGCGCCGTGGACGCAAGGCGCGCTCCATCACCATGGAGGCCTCGGGCACCCACCTGCTCAGCGATGCCTGGAGCACAGTGGCCATGGTGCTGGGCCTGGTGCTTATCCGGTTCACGGGCATCATGTGGCTGGACCAGCTCTTCGCCATCCTCTTCGCGCTCTACATCATCCTCACCGGCCTGCGGATCTTCCGGCGTTCAGTGGCGGGGATCATGGACGAGGCGGATCTCGAAGTGGCGGCCACCGTGATCAAGCTGCTCGACGAGCACAGGAGACCACAATGGGTGGACATGCACAACTTCCGGATGATCAAGTATGGTACGGTACTGCACATTGACTGCCATGTGACCCTGCCCTGGTACTTCAGCTTGGAGCAGGCGCACGCCGAGATCAGCGCGATGGAACAACTGGTGAACGAGCGGCACGATCAGGAAGTGGAGCTCTTCATCCACATGGACCCCTGCATCCCCACATCGTGCGCCATCTGCCAGGTGAGCGAATGCCGCGAGCGCAAAGCCCCCTTCCAACAGCGTGTACCTTGGAGCCTGGACACCGTGCTGGACAATGCGAAGCACGGCATGGCCCACAGGAAGTGACGATGATCACCCGGAAAGACCTGATGCAGTGCGATCTTTGCCCCATGGAAACGACCAGCATGCCACGCATCGGGGACAAGGCCCCCGACTTTGAGGCGAACACCACGCATGGGCCGCTCAAGTTCAGCGAGTTCGCCAAGGACCACTGGGTGATCCTCTTCAGCCACCCGGCCGATTTCACCCCGGTCTGCACCACGGAGCTCTCCGAGTTCGCCCGGAACGCCGACTGGTTCACCCAGCGCAACACCAAGCTGATGGGCGAGAGCATCGACAGCATCCACAGCCACGTGGCCTGGGTGCAGAACGTGCGCGAGAAGACCGGGGTCTACATGGACTTCCCGATCATCGCCGACATCGACATGAAGGTGGCCAAGCTCTATGGCATGCTCCATGAGAGCACGAGCGCCACGGCCTCCGTTCGGGCGGTGTTCTTCATCGACCCCAAGGGCATCATCCGCCTCATCATGTACTACCCGCTGAACGTGGGCCGCAACATGGACGAGATCAAGCGGGTGCTGGAGGCGCTGCAGACCGTGGACAGCCACAACTGCGCGCTGCCGGTGAACTGGAAGAAGGGCGACAAGGTGATCGTTCCCCCGCCCAAGACCCTGAAGGAGCTGGACGCCCGTCTGGCGGATGCCTCGGTGGAGATGGTGGACTTCTACCTGGCCAAGAAGGAACTGGCCTGAGCAACGGCCTTAGCTGAAAAGCCCCGCCTTGTGGCGGGGCTTTTCCATTTCATCCGAGGGACCAAATGACGAACGCCCCATGCGGGGCGTTCATCCTGGGTGGTAGACCGGGCTCGAACCGGCGACCTTCGGAACCACAATCCGACGCTCTAACCAACTGAGCTACAACCACCATTTCCGTCCACGCGGGGCGAACGGGGCTGCAAATATAACGGTGTGGAGGATCCCTCGCACGCCACCCGCCTTCGCAGTGTGCAATTACCGCCCGGAGACCGCGGTGTATTTTGCACCCGGCGATGCACGTGCTCTTCATTCCCAAGTGGTACCCGGGACGCAAGGACCCCCAGTTGGGCGATTTCCTGCGCAAGCAGGCCCAGGCCGCCGATCGCCATGTGCGGATGAGCGTGCTGTACATCGCCCCGGACAAGGACCAACGCGAAGCGCTCCAGCTGGAGCACACCGTGACCGATGGCCTGTGGGAGCTGCGTTGCTACTACCGCCAGCACACGCACCCCTGGGCTCCCGTACGGAAGGCGATGAACCTCCTGCGCTACGCACGCGCCGCGCGGACCGGCATCCACCGCGTGCAGAAGGAACGGGGCGCGCCGGACCTCATCCACGCCTACATCCTGGTGCGACCCGCGCTGGTCGCGCTCTGGCAACGGTGGTCGGACCGCACGCCCTTCCTGGCGAGCGAGCAGAGCAGCGAGTACCTCGATGGCACCTTCGCACGCAAGAGCCGCTTCCACAAGGCCCTGTGCCGCTGGCTTTGCGGTCGCGCCTCGGCCGTAACAGCGGTGAGCCCCTGGTTGGGCGACGCCCTCGTGGGCCATGGCCTCTGCACGACCTACGATGTGGTGCCCAACGTGGTGCCCGGCCTGG
>CAUJFM010000199.1 GCA_963169595.1 Bacteroidota bacterium
GATGGCCTCCTGGTACACATCGAGGGCTTCTTCATCCCGCAAGCTGAAGTGTTTCACCGCCCAGACCTTGAATGGGGTCCGGTGGTGCAGGTAGATCCGTTCGATCTCCTGGTCGGTCATGCGGCCAAAGTAGGGTTCATCGGTTTCTCCTGCTTCCACACCATCACAACATACCCCACCACCACTACCGCCCTCATTCCATACTTCATCACCCCTTCCAACACCACCTGCTCGCACCCCCACCACAACACCACAGCCCCCGCCATGTACAGCAGGATGCGCGTCACGTTGTACGGGATCGGATAATGCTTCTGCCCCCACACGTAGCTGATAGCGGCCATACTGGCGTAGCAGATCAAGGTGGCCCACGCCGCGCCCATATAGCCCATGGTGGGGATCAGCGCGAAGAGCAGTACGATGGTGATAAGTGCCCCGAACAGGCTGATGGTGCTTCCCACGCGCGGCCGGTCGGTGAGCTTGTACCACACGCTCTGGTTGTAGTAGATGCCGAGGAACACGTTGGCCAGCATCAGGATGGGCACCACACGCAGGCCCGCGTGGTACGCCGGGTTCGGGATGAACCACTTGAACAGGTCCAGGAAGAGCATCACCACGAGGAAGGCACTCATGCACACGGCCACGAACACGTTCATGATGCGGGCGAAGGTCTCGCGGCTGTCCTTCTCCTTCGCGTGACTGAAGAAGAAGGGTTCTGCGCCCATGCGGAAGGCCTGGATGAAGAGCGTGATGAGTACGGCCAGCTTGTAGCACGCACCGTAGATCCCGAGCTCACTGTCGGCGATATCCTTGGGCAGCAGGTACTTCAGGATCACGCGGTCGGCCGTTTCGTTCACCATGCCCGCGAGGCCCGCCACCATGAGCGGCGCGCCGAAGGCCAGCAGCGCGCGCAACAGCTCCTTGTTGAAGCCGCGGAATGCGGGCCACGACGGCAGCAGCACCAGCAGCTTCACACCAGTGCTCGCAAGGTTGATGGCGAACACATAGCCCACGCCCAGCGCCGGGTCGTACACGGCGTCGATCACGGCGTTGCTCTGACCCATGTTGTACCGCTTCATGCAGTACAGCAGGAAGAAGAGGCTGAGGGCGATGTTCACGCCCACGCTGAGCAGGTTGATGAAAGCGTACTTCCACGGGCGCCCCTGTTGCCGCAGCCGCGCCATGGGGATGGCGGTGATGGCATCGATGCCGATGATGAGCGCGAGCATGAGCACGGAACTCGCATAGGCACCGAAGTGCAGGCCCGCAGCGATCTGCGCGGAGAACACGGTGCCGAGCAGCATGAAAGCGAGGGCCGGGATGAAAAGTCCCCAAGTGGCGGTACTGTACAGCACGGAGCCCTGATCGGGGTTGTCCCGCACATGGTCCTTCGCGGCGAAGCGGAAGAAGGTGGTCTCCATGCCGAAGGTGAGCACCACGTTGAGCAGGGCCGTCCACGAGTAGAGGGCGGTCACCACGCCGTACTCCGCAGGTGCGAACACGAACTGGCTGGTGTACAGCGGCACCAGCAGGAAGTTGAGGAAGCGCGCAACGATGCTGCTCAGCCCATAGATGGCTGTTTGACCGGCGAGGGTGCGGAGGGCGCTCAAAATGGAACGCTGATGACGCAGGTGAAACAGATCACACGGATAATACTAATTCCGGCCCACATCCTATCTGTGTACATCAGCATTATCTGCGTCATCAGCGTTCTATTCCCCCCTGAAATTCGCCTTCCTCTTCTCCACGAACGCCGTCGTTCCCTCCTTGAAATCCGCCTTGCCGAAGCACTTGCCGAACTCCTCGACCTCGCGTTGCAGGCCGTTGGCGCCGGGTTCGTAGCGGGCGTTCATTGTGGGCAATGTTATGGCCTCAACCGGCTCTCGATGTCCATTCGCTCATGCAGTATTCTGATGATCTCTACCGTGCGATCCGCTTTATGCAATCGATAGAAGATCAAATGCGACCCGACCGTCAGGCCAAGGTAGTCCTTCCGGACATGACCGAAGTCCCTTCCGGTCGTGGGGTCGTTCAGGATCAGGTCGAACCCACCTGTGAGCAGGCGCACGTAACGATCGGCTTGCTCTGCGGACCAGTGTTCAATGGTATACAGCCAAATGTTCTCCAAGTCATCGGCTGCTTCTTGGCTTACCCTCAGCCTCATGCCTTCGGGGCGTGCTTCCGGTGCAGGCTCTTTAGGAATTCATCTCCATTGAAGTCCTCAATGAACCCAGAGCGCTCCCCTTTCCTCAGTGCCTTGACGAGGCTTTCCTTCTTCGTTTCCTCGAACTCGAACAGCCGCAGTGCCGAGCGGACCACCTCGCTCACAGAGGCGAACTTACCGGAGCTCACTTGCCGGGCCACGAACTCCTCGAAGTGGTCGCCCAAAAGGATGGATGTGTTCTTGGACATGATGTTTGGGTGTTGAAGCGAAGGTACCACTTATTGGTATCCGGTGGGCATGGCATTTTATCCGCGCCGTCTGTGGATGATCTATTCCCCCCTGAAATTCGCCTTCCTCTTCTCCACGAACGCCGTCGTTCCCTCCTTGAAATCCGCCGTGCCGAAGCACTTGCCGAACTCCTCGATCTCGCGTTGCAGGCCATTGGTGCCGGGTTCGTAACCGGCGTTCACCGCGCGGATGGCGGCGGCCAGCGCGGTGGGGCTGTTCCGCATGATGCGCACGGCCAGTTCGTGGGCGGTGCTCAACAGTTGCTCCTGCGGCACCACGCGGTTCACGAGGCCCCATTGCAGTGCATCGGCGGCGTCGATCATCTGCGCGCTCAGGATCATCTCCATCGCCTTGCCCTTGCCCACCAAGCGCGGCAGGCGCTGCGTGCCACCGTAGCCGGGGATCACGCCGAGGCTCGTTTCGGGCAGACCCAGCTTGGCGTTGTCGCTGGCGATGCGCACGTGCGCGCTCATGGCAAGCTCCAGCCCGCCTCCCAGCGCGAAGCCGTTCACCGCCGCGATCACGGGTTTGCCTAGGTGCTCCACGTGGTCGAAGAGCTGTTTCTGCCCGTCGGCGGCGAGGGCCTTCCCCTCGGCCACGCTGAAGTGCGCGAACTCCTTGATGTCGGCCCCGGCCACGAAGGCTTTCTGCCCGCTGCCGGTGATCAGCACCACGCGCACGCCCTTGTCGGCCTCGGCCTCGGTGAGCGCCTTGTCCAGCTCGGCGATGGTGGCGCGGTTCAGCGCGTTGAGCTGGTCCGGTCAGTTGATGGTGATGGTGCGGACGCTGTCGGCGTCGGTGATGAGGAGGTTGGTGTAGCTCATGGATCGGAAGATCAGATGATCAGATGATCGCCTGATCGGGAAGCAAATGTACCGGCTACGGTCTCAGCGGTAACGCCACGAAGAACCCCGTGCCCTTACCCTCCTCCGTCTCGAACCACACCTTTCCACCGGCGTTCTCCACCATGCGTTTCACCATGGGCAGGCCCAGCCCCATGCCGCTGCTCTTGGTGGTGAACTTGGGTACGAACACAAGATCGATCGCGTCGGCGGGGATGCCCGTACCGTTGTCGCGCACCTCCGCGATCGCATCATTCCCATCGCGGTACAGCAGCACCTTTACGCGCCCTTCACGCCCTTCGGGGATAGCTTGCAGCGCGTTCTTGATCAGGTTGTTGAAGGTGCGCAGCAGATGCTCGCGGTCGGCGTGCACGGGCAGCGGGCCATCGGTTCGTAGCTGCACGGCGCAACCCGGTGTGTGGGCGAAGAGTTGCACGGCGGCACCGGCCACTTCGGACAGGTCGAGGTCGTTGGGGTGCGCGGGTGGCATTTGCGCGAAGTGGCTGAACTCGTTGGCGATACGGCTCAGCACGTCGATCTGCTCCACGAGGTTGTTGCTGAAACGGTCGAGCCGCTCCTTCGCGTCGGGCGCATCTGGCCGCCACGTGTGCTGGAAGTGCTGGATGTTCAGCTTCATGGGCGTGAGCGGGTTCTTGATCTCGTGCGCCACCTGCCGTGCCATCTCCTTCCATGCGTTCTCGCGTTCGCTGTGCGCGAGTTTTTCCGCGCTGAGGCGTAGTTCCTCCACCTTGCGGTTATATACCTCCACCAACTGGCCCACCTCGTCGTCGCCTCGATACCGGATGGGTTCGTTGGTGCCTTGGAGACCGATCCTGGAGAGGGCGTTCTTGAGCACATCCAGCGGGCGCGTGGTCCAGTTGCTGATGAACAGGGCCACCAACACGCTGAGCGCGAAGAACAGTACGAAGAGGTTCGCTACGGCGACCAACACCCCGGAGCGTTCTTGTTCTTGCTGGCGTTGGTCGGCGAAGGAG
>CAUJFM010000200.1 GCA_963169595.1 Bacteroidota bacterium
GCTGGTTCTCCCCGGTTACACCTGACCACGGTCGTTTCGCCGGACCAGCCCGGATGATCGACCAATTCAGGACCGACCTGCGCTAAACGACGAAAGGCGCCCGGTCAGAGCGCCTTTCGTCCTGGGATCACGTCCGCCTCAGGGTAGCTGCTCCTCGCGCGTATTGGTCGGAATGGTGCCCCCGATGTTGCTCAGGATGATGTCCCGGTCATTGTCGGCGTTGGTGTACTTCACCACACCGTCCAGGTTGACGTCCTCAGGGTGATAGCCCGCAACGGTCAATGTGGGGACGACCCCTCCGATGCGCGCGAGGATCGGGTCCCGATCGTTGTCCGCGTTGGTGTACTTCAGCACGCCATCGCCCGAGACATCGCCCGCCCACAGCACGCGCAGGGCCCCGATGGCCTTGCGGGCATCCGTGCCGTAGGTGGCCGTTGCCGCAGCAGACAGGTCCACGCTCTGGACGGCCACACCAAAGGGCCGGGTGGTGGCCGTCATCACACCGAGGTGGTTGCGGTGACGCACCACCACATAGTAGCTGCCGCGCGGTGCGTCCGGGAAGTAGAGGGGCGAGCGGCCATCGGCCATCACCACCTTTCCGTTGGCCTGCACGATGGCGGCCCGTTCATCCACCACCTGTCCTGAATTGGCCGCATCGCGCAGCTCCACCCATACCCAATCGACCGGCGCCGCGATGCCCTGGCGGTCCAGCACGGTCTGGGCCATCACCTCGCCACTGCCTTGCGGGTCCGTGGCGGGCAGAAGGCCATTGGTGTGGAGCAGCGTACGCATCTGGGTGCCTTGGAGCGGGCCTTCCAGGAAGAGCACCAGCTCCAGCTGCGAGTCGCCATCGGTGTAGTCATAGGTGCCATCCATGTCGCGGTCCACCCCATGGCGGATCGCCGTGCTCGGATGCACCACGGTCCAGGTGAGCGCATTCCCCGCTTGTGCATGGGTGACCAATTGCGCGTGCGTGACAGGTGAAGCTCCGTTCTGGTCAGGTTGGTACTGGTCGCCACCGAGGTAGTTGAAACCGCGCAGCTCGCCATTCCAGCGGCCCTTCACAACCAGGCCGTAATCAGCAGGGTACTTGTTCACCCAGTTGCGCAACGACCCGACCCGGCCCACACTGCCTACGCTGCCATTGAGGGTCATGCGCATGCCCACCGCAGGCAGGGCATCATGCACCGAATGGGCCAGGTCGAACTGGTGGCTCTGCGGACTGTTCACCTGCGTGATGCCTCCGCTCCAGCTCAAGAGCTCGGGTTCATAGTCGCCCAGGTATTGTCCCGTGCCGGCTTGGTTGAAGCGCGTTTCCATCACGCCATCGCTCATCAATCCAAATCCGCTCGTGCATTCAGTGGTATTGTAGAAGAACCCGTTCTTGCGGTACACCGTCCGCAGGTCGGGCACCATGTTGGTGTTGTTCGTCATGTTCACCACACCAGCGCTCACGTTCGAACCATTGCCGGGCAGGTGACCGCGCCCACTGCCGGTCTGGTGGCAGTGTGAACAGTTCACGTTCACGGCTACAAAGAGCTTCACACCCGCCGCCGGTACGGTCTGGAATGAAGTGCCGGTGAAGCGTACACGTCCAGGCATGCGCTCCACCGTGGCCGCTACGGAGCTATCCGGCCGGATGGTCCGGTAGGGATTGGGCACATACCAGATGGCGTTGAGGAAGTCAGCGAACTCCTGCATGCCCACGGCATCGAGCGGAGCATTCGTGCCCTGCAGGTCCTCAAAGGCACCGGCGAAGTCCTGGAAGCTGCTCTTGTCACCACGCCAGTGAAGCTTGCCCGTGCCGCGGTTGTTGATGTCGATCAGGAACTGCGTGGTCTTCAATCCCTTCATGGGATGATAGGTCTTGTTGCCGGCCGGGTCGTTCACCGTGACCATGCTGCCTGCCGGGTTGCCCAGGTCCCAGGCCAGGCGGTCCCAGCGGGCGTCCACGTGACAGGAACCGCAGGAGATGTGGCCATGACCACTGCCCGTGTGCGTGTTGTACAGGTGCTTGCGCCCCTTCTTGATCACCTGGGGTGTGGGGTCGAAGAAGGCGGTACGTGCGGTTTCCCGGTCGGTGGCCAGGTCGATGGTGGAGATGGAGCCATCGAACTTGTTGAGCACGTAAGCGCGACCATTGGTCTCATCCAGCACGATGCCCGTGGGACCTTCGCCCACCCGGATGGGCTCGGGCACGATACGCGATCCCGTGGGCGCGATGGTGATCACGTTGTTGGACCCCATGCCGGTCACATAGGCCTTGCTGCCATCCGCCTTCCACGCGATGCCCCGCGGATCACCCACCGACTGCTGCCGCAGGGCAGGCGGTGAACTGTGCGTACCGTAGTTGATGTGCGGGTTGAGGTCGGTGATCGCAGGTGAACCTGCCGGAGCGAATCGGGACAGGTTCACCCGCAGGAACTTGCCGCGCAGGTTCGGCTCGAAACGCACCTCGTTGGTGGCGTCGGTGCCCACCACGTACACCTCGCCGCTGCTGGGATTCACCGCCATGGCCATGAGGATGTTCCCCAAGCGGTTCTTATAGGTCACGCTGGCCGTGGTGGGGTTGTTGGCGTTGATCATGGCCACATCCCGATCGGGCATGTCCCAACCAGCGATGCGCGAGGTGCCTGCGACACCACCGGTCACGATGTTGGTCCAGTTGCCCCCATTGTCATCCATCCACTGACCCGCTGCGTTCTTGCGGACCACCAGGCTGTGGTTGCCCGGCATGGGCGGATTGTTGGGGTTCATGGGCGGGTTGAAGCCGGTGCCTGCATTGGGCACAGGTACCGCACCACCGTATGGTCCCGCCGGATGCGTCACATCACTGGTCACCGTGGTGCACCCTCCCTGGGGGGAGCAGAAGCCGCCGGCATGGAACACGTTCCCGGGGATCACCGTGGTCTGGTTGCCGCTCTCGAAGAAGGCGCAATAGACCGTGCTCCCATCCGGGCTCACGGCCAGTGCGCGGGGCTGCTCACCTTTCAACAGCACCGCGGTGGGCGCACTGTTCAGGTTGGCCAGGTCGAAGACCTGCACCATCTCTTGCTCCGCGCAGCTGACGAAGGCCTTCACCGGCGAACCGGCAAAGACCACATCGGCCGGCTCGTTCTCCGTGAGCACACTGCGCACGGTGGTACCGAGCGTCAGATCCACAATGCTCACCTCGTCGCTCACCTGGCACACCACCCAGGCCTCGTTGTTGGTGCGTGCGCGCACCGTCACCGGGTCGAGGCCCACCGGAATGCTGGCGGCGTGAAGAAGTCCGGCAGGTGTGACGGTGAACACCTCCAGACTGTTGTTCCCGGTGTTCACGGCCAGGAGCTTCGTGCCATCCGGGGTCATGTCGATCGGATGGACATGCGCCGACTCGAAGTTGGTGAAGGAGCTCTCGGGAACGCTGTTCTTCGCCGCGCCCACACCGCGCTCCTCCGTGGGTGTTTCCAAGGCGTTGAACGCCGAGAGACCGGCGACACCGGCGACGAGGGAGAACGCAAAAAGGGAGCGATGACGGAGCAGGGAACGATGCATGGCGATGAACGGGATCAGGGTGTTCTTTGCCGGGACCCCTACGTCCATTCGATGCACCACCCACACGGCGGCAGCCCCACAAAGCGAACGTAAGCTAATCAACCAGGGGCCAACGAGCAAGTGCGGCAGCTATGGCCACCTGTTCATAACCGATGCGCCAAGGTCACCGTGCGGCGGTACTTCTCCACGTTGCCGTCCAGGTCGAACACCTCGAGCACCACGATATAAGGCCCCATGCGTCCTTTATCACCACCGGCGAGGAGCCCATCCCAGCTGATGGCCCCCTCGGTGCCCAGCAACACGTTCTCCATGAGCTTGCGCACTTCACGGCCGGCGATGTCGTACACGTTCATGTTGCCCACATACCCGGGCTGGTCGAAGCGGTAGACGATCGTGAGCACGTCCTGGAAGCCATCATTGTCCGGACTGAAAATGGCCGGTTCGATGGTGAGCTCCCCTGAAGGAGCCGGGGCTTCGGCATACTGGGAGTTCTGGAAGCCCGGGGTGGCACGGCCGGCCTGATCGGAGGCCGTTTGCCAGTTGGTGGCATCCTCCGCAGGCCGATCAGGGTCCACCCGCTCCAGGCTGTAGCCCTCCGGCTTGCTCACCAAGGGGAAGTGCAGGTCATCGTTGTAGGCGAAGCGGTCGAGCACCCCATTGGCGGCATCAGTGAACACCACCGTGCCCTCGCCATTGTTGTAGCCCGGGAGTGTCATCTGCAGCAGGCGGTCCGCGCGGCTTTGCGGATAGCGTGCCAGTATATCGGCCGGGCTTCCGGTGAGCAGGATGTACTCGCCCGGCAGCAGTAGCACACCGTCGGTGGTGATCACCCGGTAGTTCCCGACCTGGCCGTTGGTCTCATTCGCCAACTGCAGGCCGGCCAGGCTGATGGTCTTGTCGGACCGGTTGTAGAGCTCCACGAAGTCGCTCCCATCCCCCTCCGGATCGTAGAGCACCTCGTTGATCACCACATCGCCAGGGGCCACCGGTTCGGGCAGGGCGAAGCTGGCCGAAGTACCCGGAGCGATGGCATTGCCCGGACAATCCGTGGCACCGGTAACGCTCACCGTATGCACCACGCCCAAGGGGATGGGCTGGGCAAGCACCAAGCGCACACGATCATCCGTGCCGAACGTGGGCGAGGCCACCGTGATGGGCAGCGGAGGTTGGATCACGTAGGTCGCCGTGTTCAGGCTGGCCGGGGCCATGGGCTCATTGAAGATCAGCTCCAGCTGGGTATTGCCGATCACCTGCACCCCGACAAGCGTTGGCGGGGTCGTATCCGG
>CAUJFM010000201.1 GCA_963169595.1 Bacteroidota bacterium
GCTGGGCAAGCAGGCCCTCGAGGCTACGGGCCTGAAGGCGGTGGACATCATCAAGCAGATCGGTCCGCTGATCAAGGGGGGCGGCGGTGGCCAGCCCGATTTCGCCACGGCCGGCGGCAAAGAGCCCGGCGGCATGGCCGATGCGCTGAAGAAGGCGGCGGAGTTGTTGGGGTGATCCTGGAAAGCAGAACGCCCCTCCGTGATGGAGAGGCGTTCCTAGGTTCGGTCAGGTAAAGCTTCAGACCAGCTGGGGGTCTGGGCGTCTCACCTTGTGCGAGGGCGGCAGCGGTACATCCGCTCCATGCACCGGGCCCAAGTAGCGGGTCTCGTAATCCAGGCCGAGGTTCAGGATGTACAGCCCATTGAGCAGGATCACCAGCACATAGTCCAAGGTGGTGCGCTTGCCGAAGCTCTGGCAGACCTCGATCCACACCTTGGGGGCGAAGTAGAGCTGGCCGTAGATGGGGATGAAGAATTGCAGCACATGGCTGGCCGGCCGGCCGACGATCTTCAGGATCACCACCAGGTTCCAGATGGGAACGATGGATGCGATGCCCGGCTGTCCCGCCTTCTCGTACAGGCGCCATTGGGCCACGATGGCGATGATGCTGACGAAGATGAGCGCGTAGTAGAACGCGTTGCCCATCTTGGCATAGAGGAGATCGTGTACGTGGATGAGGGTTTGCAGGATGTCCATGGCCGCAGGAGTTAGGTTGGACGTTAGTTACACCCGCCCGGCTAAGGCGGTGGTTCCGTACGGAAGACGGTCCCACCCCCGGGAGGTTGCCTCTACAACGCTACCGTCCATCCACCGTGGTATGTGGACAACGACGAACGGGACCAACAGTGCAGGCAACGGCAGCCCGGCCGGGATCAGCCCCTGGGCACCGCGTAGGCCTTCACATCCGCCTCGGTGATCTCCTTACCGCTGAGGATCACCAACCGCTCGATCACGTTGCGCAGCTCGCGCACATTGCCGGTCCAGGGCAGCTTCTGGAGCTCCTTGATGGCCTTGTCGGCGATCTTCTTGGGGGCGATGCCCTGGTCGCCGCAGACCTGCTCGATGAAATGGGCCGCCAGGAGGGGGATGTCCTCCAGGCGCTCGCTGAGGCTGGGCACATGGATGGGGATCACGCTCAGGCGGTGGTAGAGGTCCTCACGGAAGTTCCCGGCCGCGATCTCCTTCTTCAGGTCCTTGTTGGTGGCGGCGATCACCCGAACGTTCACCTGCACGTCCCTGTCGCCGCCCACGGGCGTGATGCGGCCCTCCTGCAGGGCCCGGAGCACCTTGGCCTGAGCCGCCAGCGCCATGTCGCCGATCTCGTCCAGGAAGAGGGTTCCGCCATCGGCCAGCTCGAACTTGCCCTTGCGGTCCTTGATGGCGCTGGTGAAGCTGCCCTTCATGTGGCCGAACAGCTCACTCTCGATGAGCTCGCCGGGGATGGCCGCGCAGTTCACCTCGATGTAGGGGCCGTTCGCACGGTTGCTCTTCTGGTGGATCATGCGGGCCACGCCCTCCTTGCCCGCGCCGTTGCCGCCGGTGATGAGCACGCGCGCATCGCTGGGCGCCACCTTCTCGATCATGTCGCGGATCTCCTGCAGGGCCTTGCTCTCGCCGATCATCTGCACGCCCTGGCCCTTGGCCTTCCCCACCTTGCTGCGGAGCACCTTGGTCTCCTGCACCAGGTTGCCGCGGTCCAGCGCGTTGCGCACGCTCACCAGGATCCGGTTGATGTCCGGTGGTTTCTGGATGAAGTCGAAGGCGCCCTTCTTCAAGGCATCCACGGCGGTGTCGATGGTGCCGTGCCCGCTGATCATCACCACGGGCAGGTCGGGGTCGTGGGCCTGCAGCTTCTCCAGCACCTCGATGCCGTCCATCTTGGGCATCTTGATGTCGCAGAGCACCAGGTCGAACTTGCCCTTCCGGGCCTTGTCCACACCCGCGGCACCGTCCTCGGCCTCGTCCACCTTGTGGCCTTCGTGTTCCAGGATCTCGCGCAGGGCGTAGCGGATGGCTTTTTCGTCGTCGATGAGGAGAATGGTGGCCATGGGGCCAAAGTTCCCGTTTTGCCCGATCGGTTGCTGCATCGTTCCACACTGGGCGATACCTTGTGGCCATGCGTAAGGACCCGATAGACCGTCTGCTTAAACCGATCGACAGCTTCATCCACGACCAGGCCGCTTCCGGCACCGTCCTGTTCATTTCCACGGCCATCGCTTTGTTCCTGGCCAATTCGCATTGGCGTGATGCCTATCACGACTTCTGGACCCATTCGGTGGGGTTCAAGGTGGGCGACTTCATCCTGGAGAAGGACCTACTGCACCTGATCAACGACGGCCTGATGGCCATGTTCTTCTTCGTGGTGGCCTTGGAGCTGAAGCGCGAATTCGTCGGTGGGGAATTCTCCAACTTGCGCAATGCGTTGCTGCCCATCGGCGCCTCGATCGGCGGCATGGCCTTCCCGGCCCTGATCTATCTGTTCATCGTGGGGCCCGGTAGCCCGGAGTCGGTGGGGTGGGGTATCCCGATGGGCACCGACACGGCCTTCGTGCTGGGCCTGCTGGCCATGCTGGGCAAGCGCGTGCCCCCGGCTATCAAGGTCTTCTTCATCTCCACCGCCGTGTCCGACGACATCGGCGCGGTTTCGGTGATCGCCCTGTTCTACACCTCCGATATCTCCATGACCAACCTGCTGCTGGGCGGAGTGTTCATGGTGACCCTCATCGCCATGAACCTGTTGGGCGTGCGGAGCGTGCTGGCTTACGGGCTGGTGGGCATTGGTGGCCTGTGGCTGGCCTTTCTGCTGAGCGGGGTGCATGCCACGGTAGCAGGGGTGCTCGCGGCGCTGGCCATCCCGGCACGCACCAAGATGAGCGAGGCCAGCTACCCGGCACGCCTGCGTGAGCTGGCCGACAAGTTCGCCGCCATGCCCAACGCCCCAGGCAATACGATCAGCAGCGACCAGCTCTACCTGATCCGCAAGGTGAAGCGCTTCAGCACCTACGCCGAGACGCCCCTGCAGCGCCTCGAACAAGGCCTGCACCCGTGGGTGGCCTTCGGCGTGCTGCCGCTCTTCGCTTTGGCCAACGCGGGCATCGAGCTGCCCACCTCGTTCACCGGCCTGCTCGACAGCAAGGTAACGCTCGGCCTCCTGCTCGGTCTGGTGGTCGGCAAGCCGCTGGGCCTGCTGCTGATGAGCTGGGCGCTGGTGAAGCTGCGTCTCGGCCAGTTGTCCTCCGGGGTCAACTGGACCCAGATGGTGGCCATCTCGGTGATGTCGGGCCTGGGGTTCACCATGGCCGTCTTTATCAACGAACTGGCCTTCGACGATGCCGTGGTGCGCGACCAGGCGAAGCTGGGCATTCTGTTCGCATCGCTGGTGGCCGGAGGCCTCGGTGTGCTGCTGTTCCGCTTCGGTCCGGCGGCATCGAGGCCGTGATTTTTTTGGTCCGTCTGTTACCTTTTTCCAGGTCGGTGCGTCCCATGCAGCAACATCATGCATCGACCGAACATGGAACAGACCTTACGCCATCTTGCCATCATCCCTTTGCTGAGCTCCACCCTGGCCCTGGCCCAGGTGCCCAACGGGAGCTTTGAACAATGGACCGATTTCGGGACCTATTCCGACCCGGAGGGTTGGACCAGCTTGAACGGCCTCGTCGTCATGCTGGGCGGTGAGCCGACCTGCGAGGCGGTCTCCCCGGGTGTGATCGGTGCCAAGGCCCTCATGCTCACCACCGAGATCGTGCCAGGCATGGGCATGTTCCCCGGCATGCTCCTATCCGGCTCGGCCGATGCCGAGGTGGATGGGTTCCCGTACACCGCACGTCCCGCCTCGCTCGATGGGCAGTGGAAGGCCGACCTGGCCACGGGCGATCAAGCTTCGGTGATCATCACCTTGTCCGTGTGGAACAATGACCTGGGCGAGCGCGAAGTGATCGGGATGGGCATGGCCGAACTGACCAGTGACCAGGCGAACTGGACGGCTTTCTCCGCCGCCATCACCTACGTATCCGCTGCCTCCCCCGATACGGCCAGCATCACCATCCTCTCCGGCAATGGCGGGGAGACCGAGAGCAGCACGCTCTGGGTGGATGCGCTGACCTTCGGGAACACGGTGGGCGTAGAGGAGGGCCAGGGTGCGAACGTGCTGCTGTACCCGCAGCCCATGGCCGATGTGCTGAACCTGGTCGTGGAGGTGCCGGTGCGGTCCGTGGAACTGTGGTCCGCTGATGGCCGTCTGGTCCGCACGGAGCGTCCCGGGACCGAGCGCGTCTCGCTCCCCACGGCCGATCTGCCTGCAGGGGCCTATGTGCTCGTGGCCCGCATGGCCGATGCCACCGTGTTGCGCCGCACCGTGGTGAAATAGCCCGTTCGTTACAAGCCACAGTTGAAGGCCGTCCTGGTGGGCGGCCTTCAGCATGGGTGGCTTGCGTTAGTGTGCCCGGCGCTTGCGCATGATGCCTCCGCGCACATCCTTCACCGGGCTCATTACAATGAAGGCGTTGGGATCGATCTTTTCCACTTCGTTCAGGAAGCGTCCCACCTCCAGACGGGTGAGCACGCAGTACAGGATGTCCACTTCGTGGGCGTGTGCGCCTTTGGTGAAGCCGCGCTTGCCGCTGTACACGGTGATGCCCCGTCCCATCACGTTGGCGATCATGTGGCGGATCTCGGCGTGGTGCGGACTGGTGATGGTGACCCCGGTGTATTCCTCAATGCCTTCCACCACCAGGTCCAGGGTCTTGCTCGCTGCCAGGTAGGTGATCATGGCGTACATCGCGGTTTCCAGATCGATGAGCCAGGCGGCCACCGAGAAGACCGCCACGTTGATGAGCAGGATGACATCCCCGATGGTGACGCCGATCCGCCGGCCCAGCGCCAGGGCCAGCACCTCCGTCCCGTCAAGCACGCTGCCACCGCGTACGGCCAGGCCGATGCCCGTGCCCAGGAAGAAGCCACCGAAGGCGGCCACCAGCAGCTTGTCGTGTGTCACATCCGGGAAGTGGACCAGTGAGGTTGTCAGGGCCAGCGCACCGATGGCGATACCGGCCCGAAGTGCAAAGGCCCGGCCCACCAATCGGTAGGCGAGGAAGAGGAAGGGCAGGTTGATGAGCACGAGCAGCACCGAGAAGGAAAGCCCGGTGAGCCGCACTGCGAGCAGCGCGATGCCCGTGGCCCCACCATCCAGGAACCCGTTGGGCAGCAGGAAGCCCTCCAGGCCGAAGGCGGCCGAGATCACCCCGAGACCGATGAAGAGGGCGTCCTTGAGCGCGTGCACCACGTTGATACGGGCCTGCAACAGGCGCTTGGCGTGGTGGTAGGAGGAGCGCTCACCCCGCCTCACCGAGGCCGGTTCGGGCAGAGCACGGAGCAGGGCACGATGGACGGATCTCCGCATGGGCGGAAGATAGTGCGCTCAAGCCTTCTGTAGCTGCCGGGCCGCTGCGCCTTCCTTCAGTGCGAACCGGCTCCAGGCCAGGTCGCGGATGCCACCTGCACTGAGCACGCGCTCGATCTGCACCAGGGCATAGGGTAGGGTGTCCACCCGGTGCTCGGGCAGGCCGGGCACCCGCAGCCGTTCATCACGGGTCATGCGCAACAGGCGGTCCTTCAGCGCATCGAAGGTGTGTGCATCGAAGGGCAGTGTGCGGCTGTCAGGCGGCAGGGGTGAGCCCTGCTCAGCGGCCACGATCGCGGCCAGCGTGTCGAAGCTGCCGGCACTGCCAACGAGGAGGTGGGGCTCATGCCGGTCAATGATGGCCCAGAGAGGCTCCAGCCGGCTGTCCAGGTGTTCGGCGATGCGGGCCTCCTCCTCCACGGTGATCGGATCGCTGATGGGGATGCGTTCCCGCAGCCGCGTCACACCCAGCTCGAAGCTCTGCTTCCACATCAGCGCGGCACCCGTGGCCAGGATGAACTCGGTGCTGCCGCCACCGATGTCCATGATCAGCGTGGGCTTGTTGCCTAACGACACGGCCTGTCGTACTCCATCGAGGATCAGGCCGGCCTCCTCCTCGCCGGGCACGACGGTGATGGTGATCCCCAGTTCGGCCGCCTGTTGCACGAAGGCGTCGGCATTGCGGGCGTTGCGCAGGGCCGAAGTGCCGAACCCGGTGATCGTAGCAGCCCCATGCTCCAAGGCAGTTGTTCGGTGGTGCTTCAGGGCCTCGATGCCACGCTCGAA
>CAUJFM010000202.1 GCA_963169595.1 Bacteroidota bacterium
CTGCGGTCTACGATAGCATTGGTGCGGAGATCTTTCCACCAACGAGCCATTTGTCGCTTAATTACAACGGGTTCATCCCGTTGCTTATCGGTGCCGTGCAACAGCAACAGAGCTCCATCGGTGCTGGACAGGTGTCTGTCACTGAGTTGCGCGATGAATTGGAGGAACTGCGGGCCTTGGTTGTCGAGCAACGTGTGCGTATGGATCACTTGGAGCAGGCGCTCGCTGCATGTTGTGCAAACCCTGCGGCAGGTCGATCCGTGCAAGAAGCTGGCGCGGGTGCCCTGGGTGCAAGCAACGAGCTGACGGGTAGCGCCAAGCTTCACATCCAGCCCAACCCGTTCAACGAGAGCACCACGGTGTTCTACACCTTGGATCGCAGTGGCCGCACGCAGCTGCTGGCCAACAGCAGCGATGGCCGCGACCTGCGGGTGCTGCACGAAGCCGATCTGGAAGCAGGGGAGTACCAGTTCCACTGGAACACGGCCGCACTGGCGCCGGGTATGTATTACATCACCCTGCTGGTGGATGGGCAGCCCGCAGTGAAGAAGGCGGTGAAGGTGGACCGATAGGTCAAGGTGCCTGAATGAATGCAGAACGGCGGCCACTGGGGCCGCCGTTCCACATGTTCATTTCGTCGCCGCTTACTTCTTCACCGGCTTCGCAGGCTTGGCAGGGGCGGGGGTGACAGGAGCCACCTCCACCTTCACCTCTTCCACCACGGGCTTGCGCTCCACCACGGTCATTTCGTTCACCAGGTGGCCGGCACCGGCGAACTTGTCGATGGTCCAGAGCACATAGCGGATGTCCACGCTGATGGTGCGCTGCAGTTCGGGCTCGAAGGCGATGTCACCGCTCATGGCCTCCCAGTTGCCGTCGAAGGCGATGCCGATCAGTTCGCCGTTGCCGTTCAGCACGGGGCTGCCGCTGTTGCCGCCGGTGATGTCGTTGTTGCTGATGAAGCACAGGATGAGGTCACCCTTCTCGTTGGCGTAGCGGCCGAAGTCCTTCTTCAGCAGCAGTTCCTTCTGGCGGGCGGGCACGATGAACTCATCGTTGGTGGGGTCCTCCTTCTCCAGCACACCGCGATGGGTGGTCTCGAAGTTGTAGAAGGCGCCATCCATGGGCACGTAGCTGCCCACGGTGCCGTAGGTGAGGCGCATGGTGCTGTTGGCGTTGGGGTACCAGCTGCGGTTGGGGTCCATTTCGCGCATGGCGGCCACCATCAGGCGGTAACCGCGGTCCAGGTCCTGCTGGCTGGCGTCGATGGCGGGGCCCAGGATGTTGCGGTAGTGGTTCAGGCAGCCCTCAGCGGCCTGGAAGCCCAGGTCCTTCTCCAGGGCCTTCAGCGTGGGCTTGGCCAGGAAGGCATCCAGGCGCTTCTTGTCGGTGAGGATGCTGGTGCTGAACATGGCGCGTGCCCAGGCATCGAAGTTGCCTTTGAACTTCTTCTCGATGGTGGTCATCACCGGCGGCTGCAGGTCACGCTCCACATCCTCGTGGATCATGCGGAACATGGTGGCCGTCACCTTCTGGTCGGTGGCGGGGTTGTAGTCCTTCCAGAACTCCTCGGCGGCGGCCTGCACACGGGCCACGGCGGCGCTCACCTTGGCGGCGTCCTTCGGGTCGGTGGCCAGCTGCATCTTCAGGCCGTACAGGCGGAATCCGAGGATGATGGCCTCGCTGCCGAAGGCGGCCTCCTGCATGTAGGTGTTGGCCTTCTCGAACTTGGTGCGCTCGCCGTAGCCGCGCTCCAGCAGGGTGATGATGTCGCCGTATTGCTTCTTGCGCTCGGGGTTGGCGTTCACCCAGGCCATCAGTTCATCCTCCTGGGCCTTCTTCTTGTCGTACACCTTCAGGCGCTTCAGGCCGCGCTGCTGGCCGATGAAGTACTTCCAGTAGTTGCTCACGCTGGCGTGCTTGCTTGCGTACTGGATGCGCACCTTGTTGTCGGCCTGCATGAACTCCTCGTAGATGTCCAGCTTGGCACGACGGATCTTCACGCGGCTGGGCTGCTCGATGTCGAGGGCCAGTTTCACGCCCTGGCTGCTGAGGAAACGATCGGTGCTGCCGGGGTAGCCCATCACCATGGCGAAGTCACCCTCCTTCACGCCGGCGATGCTCACGGGGAAGTGGTGGGCGGGCTTGAAGGGCACATTGGCCTCGTTGTAGTCGGCCGGCTCACCATCGGGACCGGTGTACACGCGGAACATGGCGAAGTCGCCGGTGTGGCGGGGCCACATCCAGTTGTCGGTGTCGCCGCCGAACTTGCCGATGGCGCTGGGGGGCACGCCCACCAGGCGCACGTCGCGGTAGGTCTTGTAGATGAAGAGGTAGAACTCGTTGCCCTCGAACATCACCTTGAAGTCGGCGCTCATGCCGTTGCCGGTGATCTCGGCCTTCAATTTGGCACCCACCTCCTGCACCTTGTTGTTGCGGTCGGCCTCGCTCATGCCGTCGTTCAGCTCGGCGAGGACCTTGTCGGTGACGTCGTCGATGCGCTGCAGGAAGCTCACGCCGAAGCCGGCGGGCAGTTCCTGCTTGCGGTCCATGGCCCAGAAACCGTTGGTGAGGTAGTCGTTCTCCACGCTGCTGAGGCCCTGCACCGCGTCATAACCGCAGTGGTGGTTGGTGAGGAAGAGGCCCTCGGCGCTCACCATCTCGCCGCTGCAGAAGCCGCCGCCCAGGCGCACCACGGCGTCCTTCAGACCGCTGCGGTTGATGGCGTAGATGTCCTCGGCGGTGAGCTTGAAGCCGAGCTTCTGCATCTCGGCCTCGTTGATCTGCTTGAGCTTGGTGAGCAGCCACATGCCCTCGTGGGCCATGGTGGCCAGGGCCATGACGGCGGCAAAGAGCAGGGAAAGGGAACGCTTCATCATCAGGTGTTTTCGGGATTGGTGACCTGCCGTCGGATCAACGGTCCATCCCTCGGCAGGGGGCGGCAAAGGTAGCCCATTCACCGCAGCCGGGTGCCGCTGTGTGATGTTCGGGCGAATGGGTGATGAACAGCGTCAGTCCTCTGCCTTCAGGGGCTTCCAGGCCACCGGCAACAGCAGGCGTTCCACCTGCTCCACATAGGCCTTGAAGGGGGCGGGGGTGCCCACCCGGGCCAGCACGCGCTTGTCCTTGCCATCGGCCACGATGCGTACGATGGTGCTCGGCAGATCGGTCACGGGAGCATCGTAGCTGTCCTTCAGCCCGAAGAAGCCGATGGCTTCGGCCTCGTTCAGCAGCAGGGCCAGGGTATCGGCACCGATGCGGGCCTCATGCAGCCCTTCCTTCTCCACGTTGGAACGGCCTTCATACCGGGCGTAGCCGCTGCGGTACACGCTGATGCGGTAGGCCTTGCAGGTGCCGAAGCAGGGGGTGCGCTCCAGGAAGAAGAAGAGCGAATCGCCCTTGGCCGCACCGCCGTACTGCGGGGCTTTCGCCTGTTCCGTGGCCACCACGGGGTCCTTGTCGGCCGTGGCGTTGGACACGGCCGCCTCCTTGTCCTTGCACGCGAACAGGAACAGCATGGTCACAGCGGGGAACAGGGTGGCGAGGGTCTTCATGGCGGAAGGGATGTTGCGGATCGCGTGCCAGATCGGGACCTTACTTGCGGCGGGCCTGCTGCTGCTGTTTCTGCAACTCCTCCAGGCGCTGCTGCCAACGGCTCTTCTTCTTGGGTGTCTTCATGTTCTTCACCAGCTCCGCGCGGAGCTTGTCCTCGTTGACGAACAGGTGCTTGAACAGGGTCATCTGCAGGATGCTGATCACGTTGGCCAGCAGGTAGTAGTAGCTCAGGCCCGCGCTGAAGTTGTTCAGGAAGAAGAGCATCATGATCGGGAAGAGCCAGATCATCAGCTTCATGCTGGGCATGCCCTGTTGCTGGGGCATCTGCTGCTGGTTGATCAGCGAGTACACGATGGTGCTGGCGCTCATCAGCAGGGTGAAGAGGCTGATGTGGTCGCCGTACATCGGGATGGTGAAGGGCAGGTCCAGGATGCTGTCGTAGCTGCTGAGGTCATCGGCCCAGAGGAAGGGCTGCTGGCGGAGCTCGATGCTGGCCGGGAAGAAGCGGAACATGGCATAGAGCACCGGCATCTGGATGAGCAGCGGCACGCAGCCATTCGCCGGGTTCACGCCGGCCTTGCGGTACAGGTCCATCTGGGCCTGCTGCTTCTTCAGGGCATCATCGGGCTTGTACTTGGCGTTGATCTCGTCCAGCTCGGGCTTCAGCAGGCGCATCTTGGCGCTGCTCACGAAGTTCTTCCAGGTGAGCGGCATCAGCAGCACCTTGATCACGATGGTGAGCACCAGGATGATGATGCCGTAGCTCCAGCCCCAGCCATCGAGCCAGTTGAAGATGGGGATCACCAGCCACTTGTTCAGCCAGCCGAAGATGCCCCAGCCCAGGTCCATGATCTTGTCGAACTGGGCGATGCCCGTCTCCTTGAGCGTGCCGTAGTGGTTGGGGCCCAGGTACACGCGCATGGCCACCTCGGGGCTGGCACCACGGTCCTTCTCGAAGAAGAGCTTGGCCCCATAGCGTTTGGTGTGCGTGGTGTTCGCCTGCGGCACGATGCTGATCTCCGAGCCGCTGCCGGCGAAGCCTTCATCGCTCACCAGCGCCACGGTGAAGAAGTCCTGCTTGAAGGCCACCCAGTTGGTGCGGCCCACCAGGTCCAGTTGGTCCTCCTTGCTCTCGCTCAGGTAGTCGCGGTCGTCGCTGAAGTACTTGAAGTACACCCCGCACTTCTGGCGTTCGGTCTCCAGGTGCTTCTCGTTGTGCAGGCCCAGTAGTTCCCAGCGGAAGAAGAGGCTGCGCATGTCCACGGCCGCACCGGCGCCCACGAAGGCGGCCTTCACGTGCAGGAAGTTGCTCGCGCTGTCCAGCCGGTAGGTGATCTCCAGGTGGCTGTTGGGGTCGGTGGTGGGCGCCTTCAGCACCACGGCATCGGTGCCGATGGGCTGCGCGGTGAAGTAGAGGTCGCGGGTGCTGAGGTCCAGGTTGCCTTGGAAGAAGCGGAACTCGTACAGACCGCTGTCGGGATCGGCCAGCAGCATCGGGGTCTTCCGGTAGGTCTGGTAGTCCTTCAGGCGGATCATGGTGGGCCGCGCGCCGTGGGTGCGGATGGCCACCTGCAGCTTGCCGTTCTCGATCACCACCTCCTTGTCGGTGCCGGTGGCAGCCGGGTGGAAGGTGCCGAAGCGCTTGGCGAGCAGGGTGTTCCGCACGCTATCGGCCAGGGCGCTGTCCAGGGCGCTGAGGGTGTCCGTGGCGCTCAACGTGGCCGGGGCTGGCGCGGCGGGTTGGGCTGCTGCCTGCTGCTCCACCTCACGAGCGCGCTGCTCCAGCTCCAAGGCGGCCAGGCTGTCCTGGGTGCGCTGGATGCGGGCCTGCTCCTCGGCGCTGGGGGTGGTGTACCACGTGTAGCCGAAGAGGATGGCAACGATGAGGACGATGCCGATAAGGGAATTGCGGTCCATGTAAGGCGTTCAGGGAAAGGACGAAGGGCGGCAAAGATAGCCGGGAGGGGGGATGGTCATGTGCCCATGTGGACCGCGCGCTGGCCAACACGCCCTGTGGTCATGTGTCTCATCCTCGTTGCAGCCGAGGTTTCCGGTTTGGGGGCTACGCCACGCGGCAGACCACCCCCGACGTCCGGCCTTGCGATCATGGAACTAGGCGCACATGCTCCCATGAGCACATGAGCACATGCTCCCTCCTCTTACGCTTCCGCCTTCTCGCTCTTGCTCACCGCCGCCTTGGTCGCCGCCTGCACAAAGCCGATGAACAGCGGGTGCGGACGGGCCACGGTGCTGCGGTATTCGGGGTGGAACTGCACGCCGATGAACCAGGGGTGCCCCTTGATCTCCACGATCTCCACCAGCTTGCCTTGCGGGTTGATGCCGGTGGCCAGCATCCCGGCCTTCTTGTAGCTCTCCAGGTAGCTGTTGTTGAACTCGTAGCGGTGGCGGTGGCGCTCAGTGATGTCCTTGCGGCCATAGACCTGCAGGGCCAGACTGCCTTCGCCCAACTTGCAGGGGTAGGCCCCCAGGCGCATGGTGCCGCCCTTGTTCTCCACGTTCTTCTGCTCCTCCATCATGGCGATGACGGGGTGCGGGGTATCTGCGTTCATCTCGGTGCTGTTGGCACCCTCCAGGCCCAGCACGTTGCGGCCGAACTCGATCACCGCGCACTGCATGCCCAGGCAGATGCCCAGGAAGGGGATGCCGTTCTCCCGCGCATGGCGGATGGCCTCCACCTTGCCCTCGATGCCGCGGTGCCCGAAGCCCGGTGCCACCAGGATGCCGCTGAGGCCCGCCAGCTGCTTGGCCACGTTCTTGGCGTTCAGCTTCTCGCTGTGCACCCACTTGATGTGCACCTTGGTCTCGTTGGCCGCGCCGGCATGCTCCAGCGCCTCCTTGATGCTCTTGTAGGCATCGTGCAGCTCCACGTACTTGCCGACCAAGCCGATGTGCACCTCGCGCTGCGGCTGCTTGTAGCGGCGCAGGAAGTCCTTCCAGGTCGTGAGGTCGGCCTCCGGATATCCCTCGATGCCCAGCTTGCGCAGCACCACCTGGTCCAGGCCCTCCTCCTGCATCAACAGCGGCACGTCGTAGATGGTCTCCGCATCGCGGCTCTCGATCACCGCCTGCGCGTCCACGTTGCAGAACAGCGCGATCTTCTCCTTCATGCCCTTCTGCATGGGGTGCTCGGTGCGGCACACCAGCACATCGGGCTGTACGCCCAGGCTCAGCAGTTCCTTCACGCTGTGCTGGGTGGGCTTGGTCTTCAGCTCGCCGCTGGTCTGCAGGTAGGGCAGCAGCGTGAGGTGGATGGTGAGGCAGTCGCGCCCCTTCTCCCACTTCAGCTGGCGGATGGCCTCCACGTAGGGCAGGCTCTCAATGTCGCCCACGGTGCCGCCCACCTCGGTGATCACGAAGTCGTAGATCCCCTTGCGGCCCAGGGCCTGGATGTGGCGCTTGATCTCGTCGGTGATGTGCGGGATCACCTGCACGGTCTTGCCGAGGTATTCGCCGCGCCGCTCCTTGCTGATGACGTTCTGGTAGATGCGGCCGGTGGTGACGTTGTTGGCCTGGCTGGTGGGCACGTCCAGGAAGCGCTCGTAGTGGCCCAGGTCCAGGTCGGTCTCGGCGCCGTCCTCCGTCACGAAGCACTCCCCGTGCTCGTAGGGGTTCAGCGTGCCGGGGTCCACGTTGATGTAGGGGTCCAGCTTCTGGATGGTGACCGTGAAGCCGCGCGCCTGCAGCAGTTTGGCCAGGCTGGCACTGATGATGCCCTTGCCCAGCGAGGAGGTCACGCCTCCGGTAACGAAAATGTACTTGGTGGAACCCGTCATCGCCTGGTGGGAGCGCCGGTAAATGCTGCGGCGATCACGGGGCGTAAAGATAGGTTCTTGCGGCGGGCCGCCTGTGATGCCCGTCGTTCTTGTGGATAACTGGCCCGGATCGTGGGAT
Organism: Bacteroidota bacterium; assembly: GCA_963169595.1. Lineage (GTDB taxonomy): Bacteria > Bacteroidota > Bacteroidia > Flavobacteriales_F > PHOS-HE28 > PHOS-HE28. The sequence goes on from CAUJFM010000202.1 coordinate 7,468, forward strand.
CCGCACCAGGCGTCCGGCGCGGGTGTGCGCTCGTGGCCTCAGAACTTGTAGCTGATGCCGGCGCTGGGCAGCAGGGGCAGCTGGTCCACCCGCTCAAAGCGCACCCGGTCGAAGTAGAAGATGTTCTGGCGGTCGTAGATGTTGGTCACGCTCAGGTCCAGATCGATCTGCTTGTGCTCATCCAGCTTCCAGGTCTTCGTCACCCCCACGTCCATGCGGTGGTAATCGGGCAGGCGCTTGGAGTTCAGGTCGCCGAAGATCACCGCCAGGTCGGCGTTGCTGGTCAGGTAGTTGGTGTTGATGTTCCCGTTGAAGGGGGTGGAGCCGTAGTAGCCCTGGGTGGGGGTGAAGGGGAAGCCACTGCCGTAGTTCCAGCGCACGTTCACCTTCCAGGCGTCGTACTTGCCGAAGGCGTAGCTGGCCACCAGGTTCACGTTGTGGCGGCGGTCCCACACGGGGTTGTAGGTCTGGAAGCCATCGTAGCGGTCCACGAAGGTGTAGCTGTACACGCCCCAGAGGTAGAGGCCGTCCTTTTCGTACTTCAGCTGCAGGTCCGCACCATAGGCCACACCGGTCTCCACCACGAAGTCCTTCTTCAGCGCGTCCGGCTTGTCGGCGAACTCGGGCGTGTCCGGGAACAGCTTGTTGCGGTTCACGTTGGTCACCTGGCGGAAGTCCTTCAGGTACACCTCGAAGTTGGCGGTGAGGTCGCCCGTCACGTCGTATTCCACCCCGGCCACATAGTGGTTGGCGCGCTGCAGCGGGTCCTTCAGGTCGCGGCTGCCGCCATCGCGCAGGGGCACGGTGCTGGGCAGGTCCTCTGGCGCGCTCAGGAAGCCGTAGAAGAGGTTCACCACGTCGCGGTCGCTGTTGGCGGCCACCAGGTTCTGGCTGTACATGCCTGCGGCAGCCTTGAAGCGCAGATCGTCGTTGATGTTCCACTTGAAGCCGAGGCGGGGCTCCACGCTGGCCACGGAGAGGGAGGCGTAGTAGTGCAGGTGTACGCCGGGTTCCACCAGCACCTTGTTCAGCTTCTTCTTGTAGGTGAAGTAGCCCACGATCTCCGAGGTGTTCTGCTGCTGCTGGTATTTCAGGCCCAGGCTGTTGAAGAACTCGAAGTTGGTACGGAAGCCGAGCACCTCCACGCCGTAGCGCGCCTCATCCTCGCCCAGGAAGTACTTGAAGTTGAGGCCCGCGTTGAAGCCGGCGATCTCGCTGGTGCGGGCCGGAAGGTCGCCCTCCTGCAGCTGGATGGTGTAGTCGCTGTAGGAGAACACCCCGTCGATGAGCACCGACGAGCCGGAGGGCACCAGCACGAAGTTGGTGCCGGCGCCGAAGTTGCTCCAGCCCAGGTCGCTCACGCCCTGGTAGTTCACGTTGTCGCTGAAGTTGAAGCCGAAGAGGTTCACCTTGCTGCCGTTGGCACCGTTGAAGGAAACCTTGCCGTAGAGGTCGGTGAAGGCGAAGGGCAGGCCCGCCGTGTCCACGAAGGAGTAGAGGCTCTTGCTGGTCTGGTCCAGATAGCTGTGGCGCAGGTTCACCAGGAAGGACGAACTGCCGGCGCCGGGCTCGGACTGCTTCTTGAGCGGGCCTTCGAGCAGGGCCTTGGCCGCGAAGGTGCTGGCGCTCACTTTGCCGCTCAGGCGCGTCTTGTTGCCGTCGCGCGTGGTCACGTCCAGCACGCTGCTGATGCGCCCGCCGTGCTCGGCATTGAAGCCGGCCGTGTACACGTCGGCGTTGCGGATGATGTCGTTGTCGAACACGCTGAAGAGGCCGATGCTGTGGAAGGGGTTGTACAGCACCATGCCGTCCAGCATCACCTTGTTCATGATGGGTGAACCACCGCGCACATACAGCTGACCGCCCTGGTCACCGGTGAAGATCACGCCGGGCACCACCTGGAGGTACTGGGCCAGGTCGGCGGTGCCGCCCACCGTGGGCAGCCGTTCGATCTGGCGGGGGGTGAGCTTCGTGAGGCCCGTGCGCACCTGGGTCTGCGCCTCTTGCTTCTCGCCCGATACCTCGAACTCGCGGATCTGGATGGCCCGCTTGGTCAGGAAGAGCTTCTCGGTGATGATCTGGTCGCGCACCACGGTCACGGCCTTCTGCAGGGTGTCGTAGCCCAAGGTGGTCACCAGGATGGTGTAGGGCCCGGGGGGGATGCGGGTGATGGAGAAGTAGCCGTTCACATCGGTGGCCGCCCCGATGGTGGTGCCCTTCAGGATCACGTTGGTGAAGAGCATCGGCTCGCCGGTGGACTGGTCGTACACGAAGCCCCGGATGGTGCCGGTCTGGGCATGGGCTCCGCGGGTGGCCAGGAGAAGAACGAAAAGCAGGACGAGCTTGAGGGCGGTGCGCACCATGTTCCGGACGGGTTTTCCTTGCAAGGGCGGCTAAGGTAGAAGATGGGGGCGTATCCGGGACCTACCGTTCTGCGGTCCTGCGCCACCGTTCCCCGGCCTTGCCAACGACCCGTCCCGGGTGCCTCAGCCCATCACCTTGGCCAGCAGCTCCCGCAGCAGCTCGCCCTCGCTGACCTGCCCGCTGCCCACGCCCTTGCTGCGCAGGTCGCACTGGCGCAGGTGGCGCTGCACCTCCACGATCTTGGGCAGGGGGTAGTTGCGGGCCTGGGCCACGTAGTCCTTCACGAAGTAGGGGTTCACCTTCAGGCCGGCGGCCAGCTCCTGCGGCGGGGCGCCCTGCAGGGCATGCACCGTGGCCAGCTTGGCGAAGTAGGTGTTCAGGAAGCCCACGGTCACCACCAGCGGATTGTCCTTGGGGTCGGCGGCGAAGTGGGCGGCGATCTTCTGGGCCTTCACCACATCGCGGTTGCCGATGGCGTTCTGCAGCTCGAAGATGTTGTACTCCTTGCTGATGCCCACGAAGCGCTGGATGGCATCGGCCGTGATGGTGCCGCCCTCCTCGGTCACCAGGCAGAGCTTCTCCACCTCCTTCACGGCCTTGGCCAGGTCGCTGCCCAGGTGGTCGGCCAGCAGCTGGGCCTCGGCAGCCCCGAGCCGGCGCTTCATGCCCTTGGCGAAGCCCATCAGCACATCGGGCAGCTTGTCGTCGCGCACCTTGTCACTGGTGAACACCCCCCCGCCGCCTTTCGGAATGGTCTTCAGCACGCTCTTGCGGCCGTCCACCTTCGTGTGCTTGTAGCACAGCACCAGCACCGTGGTGGGTGTGGGCTTGGCCAGGTAGGTTTCCTGCTTGTCCAGCTGGTCG